>DATCYC010000345.1:0-3410 GCA_036570525.1 Luteimonas sp. | reverse complement strand
GATCCGGATGTCCCTGCCGGAAGCGGGTTGCCTGGCGTTGTCGACGAAGGCATTGCCGCCATCGACGTCCATGGTCGCGATGACGTTGTCCTGTGCGTGCGCCACGGGCGCGGGGATTGCCAGGCATGCCAGGATCGCCGGCAGCGCAATGGTCGGGTGGGGCGTTCTCATGTCTACCTCCTGCTGCCGGCGTCATTGCCGGCAGGCGTCACGAAGAGTTCGCGCACCGCGATCGTTTCCATCCGGGCGACATCGCCCGCGGGAACCCACGTGATGCGGCGGGTGGACGGATCCCAGACCGTGAAGCCGCGGTCGCTGCGGTCGATCAGGAACTGGTCGCGGATGGGCGAGCCGGGAACGGGCTCCGCGGGATGGACGCGGACCACGGGGTATCGGGTTGATCGCAGCAGCGCCCCGAACTCCATCGGCAGCATCAGGACCAGCAGCGCGGTCGCGAAGACGAGCGGGCCGATCAACCACGCGCGCCACCGCCATCGGGCAACCACGCACCATGCGATCGATGTCAATGCGACCAGCTCCAGCGCCGACCAGAGTTGCGCGTTGAAGGCCGATCGCAGGTCGTCGTACCGGCCGCAGAGGAACGCGTCGCGCACCTGGAGCAGGTCCGACCGGCATTTCCCCGGCTCGACCGAGCTGAAGAGCAGGTCGGCGATCTGCAGATGGAACGAAATCGCGCGCAGGGCCTCGAAGGCGATCGTGGCGCCGGTGAGCAGGAGGGCGCAGTAGGCGATGAACCTGGCGGCGACGGCCCATGACGAGCCCGCATGCGGCGCATGCCACGCTTGCAGTCGTTTCCATGTCCGGGCAAGCGGCCCTCGCGCAAAGATGACGGCCAGTGCGATCGGCGCGAGGACCGTCGCGGCCAGGATGGTGACCGGATTGATGACGGCCTGGGCAATGCCGATCACGAGGGTGAGCACGAACTTCGAGCCCTCGAGCAGGAAGTAGTCCTTGCTGAAGTCGACCAGGCCGTACAGCCCGAGGGTGTAGATGTGCGCGGTCGTGATGAGGTATCCGCACACGTAGAGGACCGCGGTGATCCCGGCCAGGGAGCCGCCCGTCCAGACCATGAATCCCTTGAGTCCGGAAATGAGGCCGATCGCCTGGGGAGTACCGGCAACCGACTGTTTTTCTCCCGAGTCCGTCATCGTCCGAGCGGCGTGCGGAGCTAGCCCGCGGGCGCCTTCTGCCTGATGAACGACACCACTGCTTCCTGCAGTGCGGCGTCGTCGTCCATGCCGCCGTGGGTGACCGCACGGGTCGCGGGGCTGCCCTCGGCAAAGACCCGGCCGGGGCTGGGCAACTGCCGCACCATCGCGCCCCAGGGGCGCGTGGCCAGCGCGGGCACGAGGTGCTTCTCCATGCCCAGCAGTGGCGTTTCCTCGTGGTCCTCGAACGAGCGCGACACCAGGTAGAGCAGCGAATGCCCGTACGGCGAACAGCTGCTGTCGGCGCGCTCGCCGGCGTCGGTGAGGTTGGCGATCAGCAGGCGGATGCCGCGCGAGGCGACGGCCGCGCCGAGCTCCTTGTCGAAAGTGTCGATGCGCACGGCCGGCGCCAGCAGGCTGATGGTGCGCACGTCGAAGCCCGACTTGAGCGCGCGCGGCGCCAGCATGGTGTGGACGATGCCGCCGGCGGAATGGCCGATCAGGTGCAGGCGGATGGCCGGCAGCGCGCCGGACTTGATCGCGCGGAACTGCTCGAACAGCTGGATCGCACCGGACGCGCGCGCGGCCGAGAGCGCATCCGCGTTCTGCTTCATCTCGCCCCACAGCTTCCTGCCCAGCGGCCGCGCCAGGCCCTCGAGCCGCTCGTTCTTCCAGTCGTCGAAGCGCTGCTTGAAGCGCTCCCAGCGCGGTCCGCCGGCGAGCTCGGCCTCGCCGCGGGTCACGTCCTCGAACATGTTGGCGATGGTCTTGCGCGCGCCGGTTTCCCACATGAGGAATACCGGGAAGATGCGGTTGGAGTACAGCAGCGGGATCCAGATGCGCGCGGTCTTCGCCGCGGCCTCCTCGTCGGTGAGGCCGCCGTGCGCGTACACCGCGACGTCGATGCTGTCTCCGGCGCCCAGCTTCCACAGCTTGCAGGCTGCGGGAAGGTGGTGCTCGACCAGCAGGCGCAGGTCGTCGCGATCGGTACGGAAGCGGCCGCGCTCGCTGAGCCGGCCTTCGTTCTCCATGTCGACCACGAACGGGGAGATCTCGTGGTCGCCGAGCGTGGGATCGCTCGATATCACCGCGCGCCCGGTCTTCGCGTCCACCCGCAGCGAGGTCGCGTGCGAAACCGCGTCGTGCTCGGCGGTCACCACGCCAAGCTGCACCACCCAGCAGTCCATGGCGTTGTCCAGCCAGTCGGCGTAGGGCAGCACGGCGAAGCCGCCACGGCCCCAGTGGTCGCCCCACGAGTTCTGGATGACGAAGCCTTCGCGCGTGTAGCCGACGATCGCGAACGCATGGCCCTGGTCGCGCGCGCCGCGGGCATGGGCGATGACCGGCAGTTCGTCGATCGCGGTCGGCGGCGGGGTGGCGCGGTCGCCGAGCAGCGCGTCCCAGCCGGCATGGGTGAACGCGCTTGCGCACAGCGCGCCGACCTCGGCCAGCGCGATATGCATGTCGCGCATGTTCTCCGGCGAGATGCGGTAGTAGGCGCCCATCGGGCGTTTCACCGCGTCCAGCCACCAGTCCTCGTCGGGCTTGTTGGTCGCCTTGGGCATGTCGAGCTTGGTCCACAGGCGCTCGGCGCTGGCGCCGTGGCTCGCCCAGCCCTTGAGCGCGCCGCGCAGCGACGAACCGCTGTCGACATCGTCGTCCTCGGCCCACTCGTCGTAGCGGCGCGCCATGCTGTAGAGCATGTAGCCGGAGATCGGTTCGCAGGGGCGCTGGCCGCGGTCGAGCAGGTACTCGATCGCGGTCGACAGCGCGAAGCCGGTGCAGGCGTTGGTCTGGTGCTGGTGCTTGGTCCGGCGCGGATCGTTGGGCAGCATCCAGTCGCGCGGCGCCACGGCGATGCTGGGCTGGTACATCCAGTCGCGCAGGTCGATCGGGTCCGGGCGCACGTTGCGGCGGCGCGGGTTGCTGCGGCGCGTGGCCTGGACCGGGGCGAAGGATTCGCGGCCCGGCGGCAGCTCCGATACGTCCTTCGCCGGCTTCGCGCGCTTGCCGCGCGCGGTTCGCGCCGCGGTCGGCGCCTCGGCCTCTTCGGCCGCCTTGAACCTGGCGTAGCTCTCCTCGAGTTTCTTGTCGTAGCGATTGCTGGCGTAGCCGGGCCCGTTGTATGCGGCGGCGAACTTCTGCCAGCTGCGCCGGCGCAGCGCGGACAGGAGCGGCGGCCGCGAGATGAAGCGCGCGAACGCGCCTGCCTGCTGCTCGGCACCGGCATGCTGCGCGGCG
>DATCYC010000344.1:0-2238 GCA_036570525.1 Luteimonas sp. | reverse complement strand
GCCGAAGAACCTTATCGCCGACAACGAGGCGCTGACTATCGCGATCGTCATCGGCGGCACCCTCCTCCTCTGCCTGGCCATCCACTGGGTGATCAGCCGCGCCATGCGCCGGCACCAGATCACGCTCGATGGCGACGGGCTTGCGGTCAAGACCACGTTCTACAGCCGCAAGCTGGGCTGGGGTGAACTGCGGGTGCAGCAGGCGCGCGTGGTCGACCTCGACGAACACACCGAACTCAAGCCGATGCTCAAGACCAACGGCACCAGCTTCCCGGGCCTGCGCAGCGGCTGGTTCCGGCTGCGCAACCGGCGCAAGGCGCTGGTGGCGATGGGTAGCGGCCCGCGCGTGCTGCACCTGCCCACCACGCAGGATTACGACCTGCTGCTGCAGGCACGCCAGCCCCAGGCACTGCTGGAGCGGCTGCGGGAACTGGCACCGGCCGCCGCGCGCCGCTAACCTGCGCGCATGCGCGGTCAGGTCCAGTTGCTGGTCAACACGCCGGAGATCGAACTCTGGCCCGGCGGCCTGCTGCGCGCGCGCAGCAACCATGACGCCCGCGCACTTGCCCGCGCCCGACACGTGCTGCGGCGCAAGCACGATGGGCGCTACCTGGCCGCCGACCTGCCGGACGGCCTGCTGCCGCTGGTTGCACACCTGCGACGCGAGCCCGGCATCGACGATGCGCTGCGCGCACTGGCAATCGAGCCGGCGCGCGCACGCCCCGGCATCGACGTGGTCCCCACCCTGCCCCTGCATCGGCTGCAGGCACGGCTGGGCCGGCTGGGCATCGATTCGGCCGCCTACGCCGAACGCACCGGCCTTGCGCTGGTCGCCGAGCCGGCGTGGCTGGCATTCGCCGGGCCCGACCGCTTCGGCCGTGCGCTCTGGCTGCATGTCGACGCCGCACGCGCGTGGCGTAACCTGCGCGACGCCGCGCTGGGCGACGACATCGTGCTCGATTCGATTTCCGGCTACCGCAGCCACGATTACCAGCTCGGTATCTTCGAACGCAAGCGCGCGCGCGGGCAGGACGTGGACGACATCCTCACCGTCAACGCCGCGCCGGGATACTCCGAGCATCACTCGGGCCTCGCGCTCGACATCGGCACTCCGGGCGAGCCGCCCGCGGAAGAGTCATTCGAAGGCACGCCCGCGTTCGACTGGCTCGGTCGCCATGCCGGCCAGCACGGCTTCACCATGAGCTACCCGCGCGACAACCCGCACGGCATCGTTTACGAACCCTGGCACTGGCGCTTCTCGCGTTGACACGCCTGCCGTGACTATCTGTCCAGCGGACTGAGCACCGCACCGGCGCCGCGACCCAGGACATGGGTGTAGATCTGCGTCGTCGCCACGTCCTTGTGGCCGAGCAGCTCCTGCACGGTGCGGATGTCGTGGCCAGCTTCAAGCAGGTGCGTGGCGAACGAATGACGCAGCGTGTGGCAGGTGGCGGGCTTGTCGATCGCCGCCAGCTTCCTCGCCGCCCGCACGGTACGCTGCAGCACGCTGTCGTCGACATGATGCCGCCGCAGCTTCCCCGAACGCGGATCGACCGAGCGCTGCGGCGAGAAGAACACGTACTGCCAGCCCGTCTCGCGAGCCGCGTTCGGGAATTTGCGCGCCAGCGCGTGCGGCAACCAGACCTCACCGAGACCTTCCGCCAGGTCCGCCGCATGCTGCAGGCGGGCGCGCTCGATGGCCGCCTGCAGCGGCTCGCGCAGGCGCAGCGGCAAGGGCACGCGCCGGTCCTTTCCGCCCTTCCCGTTGCGCACCACGATCTCGCCGCGCCCGAAGTCGACGTCCTTCACCCGCAGGCGGATGCACTCCATCAACCGCATGCCAGTCCCGTACAGCAGCGCCGCCATCAACCACCCCTGCCCCTCCATTGCCGCCAGCAGCCGCGTCACCTCCTCGCGCGAAAGCACCGCCGGAATCCGCCGTGGCCGCTTTGCGCGCACCACCGACTCCATCCACGGCAAATCCGTCTTCAGCACCTCGCGATACAGGAACAGCAGCGCCGACAGCGCCTGGTTCTGCGTCCCCGCCGCCACGTGTCCCTTCGTGGCCAGCACGGTCAGGAACGCCTCAACCTCCCGCTCCCCCATCTCCCGCGGATGGCGCTTGCCGTTGGCCAGGATGAAACGCCGGATCCAGCCCACATACGCCTGCTCCGTACGCAGGCTGTAGTGCTTCACCCGCAACCGCTGCCGCACCTGGTCGAGCAGCTTCGGCGGCTC
>DATCYC010000343.1:0-1569 GCA_036570525.1 Luteimonas sp. | reverse complement strand
CCGTTGCGCAGCTTGCTGTGGCGGTAGCCGTACAGCGCATAGACCACGGCGCCGATCGCGATCCAGCCCACGAGCAGGTGCCAATGCTCCTTGAACGGCTGCCAGAACAGGTACATGCACGACAGGAAGCCCAGCGGGCAGATCACGATCGCCAGCGGCACCCGGAACGGACGCGGCAGGTTCGGGCGCGTGAAGCGCAGGATCAGCACGCCGATGCTGACCACGGCGAAGGCCAGCAGCGTACCCATCGACACGATGTCGCCCAGGAAGCCGACGGGCAGCAGCCCGGCCAGCACCGCGGCGAGCACGCCGACGATGATGGTGCCGATGTAGGGCGTGTGGTACTTCGGGTGCACCTTGCCGAACATCTTCGGCATCAGGCCGTCGCGCGCCATCGAGTAGAAGATGCGCGGCTGCGCCATCAGCATCACCAGGATCACCGACGACAGGCCGGCGATCGCGGCCAGTTCGACCAGGGTCTGCAACCAGCCCAGCGACGGGTAGTAGTCGAGCGCTGTGGACACCGGCTCCGCGGTGCCGAGCAGGCGGAAGTCGACCATCCCGGTGAGCACCGCGCACATCGCGATGTACAGCAGGGTGCAGAACACCAGCGAGCCGAGGATGCCGATGGGCATGTCGCGCTGCGGATTCTTCGCCTCGCCCGCCGCGGTGGAGACCGCATCGAAGCCGATGTAGGCGAAGAACACCACCGCCGAGGCGCGGATCACGCCGTCCATGCCGTATTTCGTGCCGCCCTCGTTCGGCGGGATGAACGGCTGCCAGTTGGCCGGATCGACGAACTGCAGGCCGAAGGCGATGAACAGCAGGATCACCGTGACCTTGATCGCGACGATGATCGCGTTGACGAACGCCGACTGGGTGATGCCGACGTAGCCCACGCCGCTGACCGCGGCGATGATCAGAACCGCGGGCAGGTTGACCAGCGCGTCGGTCGCCACGAACTTCGCGGTCTCCGCGTCGTAGGTGTAGGGCGCGCTGGCCAGCGCGGCCGGCAGCGCCAGGTCGAAGTTGCTGAGGAATGCGTTGAGGTAGCCCGACCAGCCCACTGCGACCGTGGACGCGGCGAACAGGTACTCGAGCACCAGGCACCAGCCGATGAACCAGGCGACTCCTTCGCCCAGCGTCGCGTAGGAATAGGAATAGGCGCTGCCGGAGACCGGCAGCATCGCCGCGAACTCGGCGTAGCACAGGCCGGCGAAGGCGCAGGCGATGCCGGCGAACACGAAGCTGAGCATCACCGCCGGCCCCGCGTACTCGGCGGCGGCCTGGCCGGTCAGCACGAAGATGCCGGCGCCGATCACCGCGCCGATGCCCAGCATGATCAGCTGGGTGCCGGTGAGGGTGCGCTTGAGCGTGGGTTCGCCTTCAAGGCTGCCCTCGAACGGCTCGCCGGCGTCGACGTGGCCCGCCGGCTGGACCGGCTTGGTGGCGACAAGTTGCTTGAACATCCGATTCCCCAGTTGATTGACGGCCCGCGTTCGACGCCGGGATGCATGCCGCCGGGTGGACGCGGCGAGTGGCGGGCCACCTTACCCCACACGTAATTCG
>DATCYC010000342.1:0-7507 GCA_036570525.1 Luteimonas sp. | reverse complement strand
GCGTGATCGCGCCGGCGGCGACCAGCGCGGAGTATTCACCCAGGCTGTGGCCGGCCAGCGCGGCCGGCATCGCGCCGCCCTGCTGCCGCCACGCGCGCCACACGGCGACGCCGGCAGCCAGCAGCGCCGGCTGCGTGTATTCGGTGCGGTTGAGCTGCTCTTCGGGGCCACCCTGCGATAGCGCCCACAGGTCGACGCCGGCGCCGTCGGACGCCTCGACGAATGCTTCGCGCACCAGCGGATGCAGTTCCGAAAGTTCGGCCAGCATCGCCAGCGACTGCGAGCCCTGTCCGGGAAACACGAATGCAAGCGTGGAAGCGGTCACGCACGAGCCCTGTGAAAAAGCGAGCCGCGATGATACGGGCGAACCGGCGCCGGCGTCTGTACCCGGGCGTATTGATGGCGGGCCGGGATTGGGGATTTGGGATTGGGGATTCGGAAAAGCGGGGTCGCGGGGACGTCAACTGTCATCCCGAATCCCGAATCCCGAATCCCGCCTAGTAACGCAGCAGCGCCGAGCCCCAGGTGAATCCACCGCCGAACGCCTCGAGCAGCAGCAGCTGGCCACGCTCGACCTTTCCGGAGCGGATTGCCTCGTCCAGCGCCAGCGGCACCGAGCCCGACGACGTGTTGCCGTGCTTGTCGACGGTGACGATGACGCGCTCCATCGGCATGTCCAGGCGCCTGGCCGTGGCTTCGATGATGCGCAGGTTGGCCTGGTGCGGGATCAGCCAGTCGATGTCGTGGCGATCCAGGCCGTTGGCGTCGAGCGTCTCGTCGACGATGCCGTCGAGCGCCTTGACCGCGTACTTGAAGACTTCGCTGCCGGCCATGCGGATGCGCACGCCGGCGTTCTTCTCGTTTTCCTTGAAGCCGACCGAGACGCCGACCGGATTCCACAGCAGCTCCTTCTTGCCGCCGTCGGCGTGCAGGTGGGTGCTGAGGATGCCGGTTTCGGTATCGGCCTTGAGCACCACCGCACCAGCGCCGTCGCCGAACAGCACGCAGGTGGTGCGCTCGCTCCAGTCGACCATGCGGGTGAGCGTTTCCGCGCCCACCACCAGCACCGTCTTGGCGCTTCCCGTGCGGATGAACTTGTCGGCGACCGACAGCGCGTACACGAAGCCCGAGCACGCCGCGTTGACGTCGAACGCCGGGCAGCCGTTGGCACCGAGCCGGTGCTGCAGCAGGCAAGCGGTCGAGGGGAAGATGATGTCGGGCGTGGTCGTGCCGAGCACGATCAGGTCGATCTCGGAGGCCTCGACGCCGGCCGCTTCCATCGCACGCACGGCGGCGTGGTACGCGAGGTCACCGGTGGTTTCGCCTTCGGCCGCGACGTGGCGCTGGCGGATGCCGGTGCGCGAGGTGATCCACTCGTCGCTGGTGTCGACGATCTTCGCCAGGTCGTCGTTGGTGAGCACCTTTTCCGGCAGGTAGCTGCCGGTGCCGGCAATCCGCGAATAAATGCGCTGGTTCGAGGCTTGCTCGCTCATCTTGGTGCTGCCCTCACGTGGACCCTGCCGGCGCGTGCCGGACGAACAGCACGCCGGACCGGAACGGGGCGCGTGCCGCAAAGCTTGACCCCGCCCCGCCGCTGGCGGCGGGGCGGGCGAGGATCAGTCTTCCTCGACGACCTGCGCCTTCGGCACGATCACCTGCTTGCCGCGGTAGTAGCCGTCGGCGGTGACGTGGTGGCGCAGGTGGGTCTCGCCCGAGGTCGGGTCGGTGGACAGCTGCTTGGCGGTCAGCGAGTCGTGGGCACGACGCTGGCCACGGCGGGAGGGGGAAACGCGGGACTTCTGCACAGCCATGGGATTGCTCCAGAACGGATTTGTTGCTCGGGCCGGGCAGCTCGTGCCGCCTGGCGGGTGGAAGGGTGTTGCGGGTACTTCTGCTTCGGTTGCCGCTAGTGTTTTTTCAGGCCCTTCAATGCCGCGAAGGGGTTGGCACGCATTTCCTCGTCCGCCTGCACCGGCCAGTCGCGCTCGACAGCTTCCGAGCCCGGCTTCACCGGCACCACCGGAATGGCCAGGATCAGCTCGTCCTCGACCAGCTCCGCCGGCCGCAGCATCCCGTCGGCGGGAAGCTGCAGTGCCTCGTAGCCCTCCGGCAGCGCGGCCTCCTCGACCTCGTCGTCGCCACCGGCGGCAATCAGGCCGAGCCGCTGCACGATCTCCACCGGGAACTCGAAACGCTGCAGCGTGCGCTGGCATTGCAGCGGCAGCGCGGCCTCGATCCGCAGTTCCACGTAAGGTACCTGCAGCGAGTCGCGATCGAACTGGAGCGCGAACGTCGCCTCGCCCCCATCGTCGAGCAGTGCATCACGCAGGCGCGGCATCGACGACAACGGCAGGCGCCCCGTGAAACCGCGCCGGGCCGCGACCATGCGCCAAGCGTCCAGGATCTCGGGTACATCTGTGGACATAAGCCGGGGAATGTTAAGGACCGCCACCCCTGGTGTCAAACGGTTGCGCCGGCCCCAAGTCCCCGCGCCGGCAGGGAATTTGCCCGCCACGACCGCCTCGGGGCAGACTGCGGCCTCGCCCGCCGGATTCCCGCCTTCTTGACCCAGATCCTCATGCTGCTGGTCGCCGTCGTCGCGGCCCTCGTCCTGGTCCTGCTGCTGCGCCGCCGCCGGGGCGGCGGGCGCCAGCGTGCGCTTGCCCAGCTGCTCGACGCCGCCGACGGCCTGGAGGCGCGACTGCGCGACGCCCGGGCCGAAATCGAGGCCATCGCCGGCAGCAACGACAACCCGGTGCGCGAGGCCATGCAGGAAATGCTGCGCCAGCGCCTGTGGCTGCAGCAGCATGGCGATGGCGCGTCGCTGGAACAACTGCGCGCGGTCCGCGACTCGATCGAGGACGCCCGCCGGCGCATCGACCGGCAGCTGGTCGAGGTCGAACGGGCCCGCGCGCCCCAGCCCTGATGCGCCTGGTCCTGGCCTCGACCTCGGCCTACCGCCGCGAACTGCTCGCGCGCCTGCGCCTGCCCTTCGACGCACGGCGCCCGGACGTGGACGAAACCCCGCAAGCCGGTGAAGTCCCGGCGGCCCTGGTCGCCCGACTGGCGCTGGCCAAGGCCGAAGCGGTAGCCGGGCATGAGCCGGGCGCCTGGGTGATCGGCTCCGACCAGGTCGCCGAGCTCGACGGCGCCCCGCTGGGCAAGCCCGGCGACCGCCGGCGCGCCATCGCCCAGCTGGCGTCGATGTCCGGCCGCGCGGTCGCGTTTCGCACGGCGGTCGCGGTCGTGGGGCCGAACGGCCGGCAATTCACCGCGCTGGACACCACCACGGTGCGCTTCCGGACCTTGGGGCAGGACGAGATCGTCCGCTACGTCGACGCCGAACAGCCGTTCGACTGCGCCGGCAGCTTCAAGGCCGAAGGCCTCGGAATCGCCCTGTTCGAGGCAATCGAATCACGGGACCCGACCGCGCTCATCGGCCTGCCTTTGATCGCCACGGCCGACCTGCTGCGCGAGGCCGGATTCGCACTGCCGTAGGGTCGATGCCGCGGCACCGCGCGCTGGACACGGCGGTGCCGGCGCTGCACGCCCTGCCCGAGGCACGCAAGGCCCGCTGGTCGCTGGACGTGGATCCGGTGGGGCTGTACCAGCCCGCGCGCGTCACCCCAAAACCGTAGGATGGGTAGAGCGAAGCGAAACCCATCGCTCGGCCGGCCGGGAAAACGATGGGTTTCGCCGTTGGCTCTACCCATCCTACGGTGCCACTTTTTGTGTCCCGAACCCGACCGTCGCGGTGGGGTCTATCGAATCTCCACCGGCTGCTCGCTCCACTCCTCGACGCTGCCGTCGCGTCCGTACAGGCGCAGACCAAGCCAGTGCCTGCCGGGCGCAAGATCACCGGCCTCGACGTGCGCACGGAAGCCGACATCCGGATGCTGCGGATCGGTGGAGATCTTCCAGTACACCGCCGTGCCCGGGCTCGACAGCCCGTACTCGGCCTTCGCCACCGGCTTGCCGTCCAGCAGCACCTCGACGCCCGACAGGCCGGCGCCGTCCTTGAACGCCCAGCCCGCCACCTCGAAGCTGCGCCCGACCCGCGCGCCAGACACCGGCACGTCCAGCCAGGCCATCGCCGGCGTCGTGCAGGGCGCATCGGCCTTCGCCGGCTCGCCGTCGAACTCGAACAGCACGTAACGCTGCGCACCGTGGTCGATGTTGAGCACCCGCGGCTCCGGCAGCGGCCCGAGCCGCGCGCACAGCGCGTGGTAGCGCTGCAGAAGGTTCTTGTACTCCACGTCGCTGGCACCGACGACGAGCAGCGTCGGGCGTTCGAAGCGCTGCTCGCGGTGCAGCCCCCACAGCTGCAGCTGCGGGGCGCGGCCGTGGGCGCGGTTGAGCGGATGGTCGAGCACCGGGATGTCCGCCTCGCCCAGCGCGAAACCCAGTTCGGCACCGATCTTGAAGTTGCCGGCGACGAGCCGTGCACCCTCCGGCATCCGCGCCAACCGCTCGCGGACCACGTCGGCGAGCGAGTCCCAGCCGGCGAAATTGGACGGATACCACTTCAGCGCCGCCGACTGCGCGCGCAGCGACGGCACCGACACCGCGGCGTAATAGCCCAGCACCAAGACCAGTCCGCAGGCCGCGAACGCCCAGGTGATGCGTCGCAGCCACGGCGCCCAGCCGGCGAGCACGACCGGCAGCAGCGGCAGCAGCGCGAGGTAGCCGGGCAGCGGCCAGTGGAAGCTCACGCGCTGGATATCGGCGAAGAATCCGAGCACGAAGAAGCCCAGCACCACCAGCCCGCCGAGCCAGGCGAGATAGCGCTGGCTGTCCGTCGCCCAGCCGCGCCGGGCCGCGGCCGACATCAGCGCGACGAACAGCAGCGGTGTCGCCAGCAGGCCCTGGATGGCGATGAACAGCAGGCCGTCGGCATGGAACGCCCACGGGTGGCGGTCGACCAGCTGGAAGCGCAGGCCGGCCTCGGCGTTGTCCATGTTCCAGGCCATCAGCGGCGTCCACGCCGCCGCGCCGAACGCGATCGCGATCCACACCCGCGGATCGAGCAGCGCGCGCCGCCCGGCGGGCAGCGACAGCAGCACCAGGAAACCCACGCCGATCACCGCGATGAAGCGGTAGTGGCTGAGCGCGCCGATCGCCAGGCCGATGCCCAGCATCAGCGCGGCGCCTTCGTCGATGTCGCGCAGCAGGCGTGCGCCTGCGTCGATGCACAGCAATGTCGCCAGCGCCATCGGCACGTCGGGCAGCGCCAGCAGGCCGAGCGAGCCGGCCAGCGGCAGCAGCAGCGTGGCGATGCCGGCCAGCCAGGCGCTGCGCTGGTCGAACTCGCGCGCGGTGATCCGCACCACCAGCCACGGCAGCGCCGCCGCGACCAGCAGGAATGGCGCGCGCAGCGCCAGCGGGCCTTCGCCAGGCATGAGGTCGCCGAACATGAAATCCCCGAGCCGGATCAGCCACGCGGTAAGCCCGGGCAGGTCCGAATACGCCCACGACAGGTGCCGGCTTTCCTGCCAGTAGAAGGCCTCGTCGACGAACAGCGGCAGGCGCGACGCCATCGCCACCTTGAGCAGCGAAACGCCTGCCCAGAGCGCGATGAAGATCACGCGCATGTCGATCCGGTTCCGCATTCTTGCGCGACCTCGCTACACTCGGTTCGTTCCCATTGCAGAGACCGCGCATGACCGCCATCCCCGCGCAGCGGCACATGCTAACCGACGACCTTCGCGAAGCGGTGAAGCGCGCACAGGCACAGGTCAACACGCTGGTGCTCGGCAAGCCCGACGAAGTGCGGCTCGCCTTCGTCGCCCTGCTGTCCGATGGCCACCTGCTGATCGAGGACCTGCCCGGCCTGGGCAAGACCACGCTTGCGCACGCGATGGCGGCCACCCTCGGGCTGGGTTTCCAGCGCGTGCAGTTCACCTCCGACCTGCTGCCTTCGGACATCGTCGGCGTGTCGGTGTTCGATGCGCAGGCGCAGCGCTTCGAGTTCCATCCCGGGCCGGTGTTCGCGCACGTGCTGCTGGCCGACGAGATCAACCGCGCGCCACCACGCACCCAGAGCGCGCTGCTCGAGGCGATGGCCGAGCATCAGGTCACCGTCGACGGCACCACGCACTTGCTGCCGGATCCGTTCTTCGTGATCGCCACGCAGAACCCGGTCGACCTGGCCGGCACCTATCCCCTGCCCGACTCGCAGCTCGATCGCTTCCTGCTGCGGCTCACCCTCGGCTATCCGGACGAAAACGCCGAGCGCGCGCTGCTCGCCGGCAGCGACCGCCGCGGGATGATCGCGCAGACCCTCCCGGTGCTCGGCGCGGACGACGTGCAGGCGCTGCGCAGGGCGGCGGGTGAAATCCACGCCAGCGATGCCCTGGTCGGTTACGTGCAGGCGCTGCTGGCACGCAGCCGCCACCAGCCGGGCGTGCGCGTGGGCCTGTCGCCGCGCGCGGGCATCGCGCTGCTGCGCGCGGCGCGTGCCTACGCGCTGCTGCTCGGGCGCGCGCACGTGCTGCCCGAGGACGTGCAGGCGCTGTTCCCGGCGGTCGCCGCGCACCGCCTGGTCGTCGATTCCGACGCTGGCGACGGGTACGCGCTGGCGAAGGCGATCATGCACGGCGTCCGGGTCGACTAGGCCGGACGTGCACGCGTAATGGCCATGACCGCGGCGTCGAAACCAGGATGGCGCCGACGCATCGAGTCGCTGGCGCGGCCGCGGCATCCCGAATCGCTGCCGGTCGCGCTCGACCGCCGCCGCGTCTACATCCTGCCGACCGCCTTCGGCTGGTTCTTCCTGCTCCTGCTGCTGGCGATGCTGGCCGGCGCGCTCAACTACAACAACAACCCCGCGCTGCTGCTGGCACTGCTGCTGGCCGGCGCGGCCAACACCAGCCTGTTCGCCGCGCACCTGCAGCTGAGCGGGCTGCAGGTCATCGCCATCGACGCCGAACCGGTCGCCGCCGGCAAGCCGCTGCAACTGGGCGTGCATGCACGCGCGCAGGCCGGGCGTTCACGACGCGGCCTGCGCGTGGAATGCCTGGGCAGCGTCGCGGTGCTGTCGCTGGACGGCGGCGCCGGCGCGACGACGCTGGAAATCCCGACCCGGCGACGCGGCTGGCTCGACCCGGGCCGCCTGCGCATCTCCACCACCCGCCCGCTCGGCCTGGCCCGCGCCTGGGCCTGGCTGTGGCCGCGGGTGCCGCTGCTGGTCTACCCGGCGCCCGAAGCGCACGGCCCGCCGTTGCCCGAGGGCAGCGGCGACAACGCGCAGGCACGGCTGCATCCGGCCGGCGACGACGTACACCACTTGCGCACCTATCGCCGCGGCGACGCGCGGCGCGCGATCGCGTGGAAACCCTCGGCCCGCCACGGCGCGCTGCTGGTGCGCGAGTACGAACAGCCGCTTGGCGCCGACATCGTGCTCGACTGGCACGCCCTGCACGCGCTGGCATGGGAAGACCGCATCCGGCGCCTGGCGCGCTGGGTCGACGAGGCCGAGCGCGAGGGCCGCCGTTGGCGGCTGCAGCTG
>DATCYC010000341.1:0-2002 GCA_036570525.1 Luteimonas sp. | reverse complement strand
CGCCGGTGGCGGCGTCGACCGGGGACTGCATCGGCATCGGCTGCTGCGCGCGAGGGGCTTCGGCATACGCCGGGGCCGGGGCGTAGGCCATCGGCGCGCCGCCGGACGGCGTGCGGGCCAGGCGCACGGACTCCTCGCCTTCCTTGATCTCGATTTCGGCGAGGTTTGATTCCTCGAGCAGGTCGATGAGCTTCTTGATCTTGCGCAGGTCCATGAAGGCCTCTTGTGGTTTGTCGTGGTGCGCCCGCGCCGTGGCGGGCGGAAGTTTTCGGGTGTCGGCGCGTCAGCCGCCGCGGGTACGGCTCATGCAGGCGTTCCGCCTTCGAGCTGCCGGGTCGCGGCGACCAGCGCCAGCCCGTAGCCCAGGGCGCCGAAGCCGCAGACCACGCCCACGGCCAGGTCGCTGAAGTAGCTCTGGCGGCGGAACGGTTCGCGCGCGTGCGGGTTGGACAGGTGCACCTCGATGAAGGGGATGGCGACGGCCGCCAGCGCGTCGCGCAGGGAGACCGAGGTGTGGGTCAGGCCGGCCGGGTTGATCAGGATGAAGTCGGTGCCGTCGTCGCGGGCGGCCTGGACGCGGTCGACCAGGGCGTGCTCGGCGTTGGACTGGAAGCTGGACAGCTCATGGCCCTTCTCCAGCGCGCGCGCTGTCAGGTCGGCGTCGATCTCGTCCAGCGTGGTGCGGCCATACACCTCCGGCTCGCGCGTGCCGAGCAGATTGAGGTTGGGACCGTGCAGGACCAGAAGCTTGGCCATGGGAAGCCGGGACGAAACGGGCGGCCAGTCTGCGCGAAGCGGGCGATGCTGTCCAGATCGCCGAAGTTTCGCGTATTAGCGCGATTTAAGCGCTTGTTTGAGTTTTGGCTCTAGGGCTGCCGGCTGGCCCAGCCGTCGATCTCGCCATGCTCGAACGGGCCGATGCGCTGCTTGAGCAGCACGCCCTTGGCAGAGACCAGCACCGAGTAGGGCAGCACGCCCTTGGGATTGCCCAGCCGCACGCCGGCGTCGGCCGGGCCGGCGGCGTCGACCAGGATCGGGTAGTCGACCGGGACGCGCTGCAGGAAGTCCCGGACCGCTTCCACGTCGTCCAGCGCAATGCCGACCACCTGCACGCCGTTCGCGCCCTGTTCGGCGTGGAATCGCTGCAGTTCCGGCATTTCCTCGATGCACGGGCCGCACCAGCTGGCCCAGATGTTGATCAGCATCGGTTTGCCGGCCCATGCCACGGAGACGTCGACCGGCGTGCCGTCCAGCCCGGGGACGGTGAAGGCCGGGATCGTGTCACCACGCCCGGCGACCGTGACGCCCGGCGGCGGCGCCGGCGCGGTGGCCCTGTAGGCCTCCTGCACCACGCGCTGCCCGGCCTCGGTGCCCAGCAGCGGACCGGGGCCGTTGGTCACGATGCTGGCGACGACGCCCAGGGCGCCAGCGGCCAGCGCCACCAGCACGATTTTCGTGCCCGACTTCATGGCAATGCGCCCATCACTGCGCCCCGGCCGCGCGCCGCACGCGTTCGGCGAACGGCGCGGCCTTTTCGAAGCCGACCAGCCGCAGCCCGCGGCGCTCTTCCGGCGAGCCGTTGAAGAACAGCGTCGCCGGCGGCCCGATGATGCCGAAGCGCTGCATCAGCGCCTGGTCGATCTCGTCGTTGGCGGTGACGTCGGCCTTCAGCAGGACGAAGTCCGCCAGCGCCGCCTGCACGCCCGGGTCGGTGAAGGTGTAGGCCTCCATTTCCTTGCACGCCACGCACCAGTCGGCATAGAAGTCGAACAGCAGCGGCTTGCCCGCGGCCTGCGCGGCGGCCAGTTCGCGGTCGAGGTCTTCGCTGGACTTGATCGTGCGGAACGCGAGCTCCGCCTGCGCCTGCCCACCGCCGAAGCCGGCCAGCGGCTGCATGGGGTTGCGGCTTCCGGCCAGCGCGCCGAACAGTTCGGCCGTGCCGATTACCGCCAGCAGCAGCCCGGCGAAGCGGGCGAACCAGCGCAGCCGCGCGCTGTCGCTG
>DATCYC010000340.1:0-2143 GCA_036570525.1 Luteimonas sp. | reverse complement strand
GCGCCCCAGATCGCGCCCAGCACGGTCAGTTCGAGCGGGGTCATCCAGTCGCGCGTGGTCGCCTGTCGCAGGCCGGCTGTAGCGGCCGGGGTGCAGTCGATGCTGGTCATGCCGTGAATCCTGTGGGGGACTGGCTTGTATTGTCCGGACCGCCGGCGGCCCCACAAGCGCATACTTCTCGTCCGAGCCACAAATCAGGCTTGTGTCTCAAGGAGGCCCCGGATGAACCTGCGCTCCGCCCTGCTGCCGTCGCTCGGCGTGTTCGCCGCGGCGGCCCGCCACCAGAATTTCGCCCACGCCGCGGACGAGCTGCACCTGACCGCCAGCGCGGTCAGCCACCACGTGCGCAAACTCGAGGCGAGCCTCGGCGTGGCCCTGTTCCAGCGCCATGCGCGCGGCGTGACGCTGACCGGCGAGGGCCGGCTGCTGGCCGATGCCGCTTCGGCGGCCGTCTCGGAGCTCGACGCGGTCGTGCAGTCGCTGGGCCGCAGCGACGACCGCCAGCGCCTGCGCATCAACACCCTGCACTCGCTGGCCCATTGCTGGCTGCTGCCGCGGCTGCCCGGCTTCCTGTCCGCGCATCCGGACATCCGCATCAGCCTCGACACCGGTACGGCGCTTGCGCGCTTCGACGACGGCGGCCCCGACCTGGCGCTGCGCCACGGACCCGGCCACTGGCCAGGGCTCAAGGCCCGGCACCTGATGGACGACGCTCTGTTCCCGGTCGCCGCACCGTCACTGCCCGGCGTCGACGGCATCGCCGGCCCCGGCGACCTGCTGGCATTCCCGCTGCTCTCCGACCTCGCGCTGCAGGGTTGGCCCGACTGGTTCCGCGCCGCGGGCCTGCATGGGCAGCGGCTGCCGGACATGCACATGTTCAACGACAGCACCGACGTCATGCGCGCGGCGGCGGTCGGCCTGGGCATCGGCCTGGCGCGGCAGCACATCGCCGCGCCCTGGCTGCAGCGCGGCGAACTGCTGCGCCTGCCAGGCCCGGTGCTCAAGACCCGCTTCGCCTACTACGTCGTGCACCCCGCGCACCGCCGCCCGCGCGCGCCGGCGGCGGCGTTCATCGAGTGGCTGCGCGAGGAGGCGCGGGACACGGCGCCTGCATCTGAGACGGCCTAGCCCCCTGTGGGAGCCGCCCACAGGTCGAGGCCGGCTGCACCAGCTGGCGCAGTCAGAAGCTCGCGCCATCCACCTGCGAGATCTTCAGCGCGGACAGGTCGACGTCCGGCAGGCAGCGCACGTTGACCGCGACCATCTTCGCCCCGGTGCGCGGATCCGCGCCCTCGCTGAAGGGCGCGACGCCGCAGGTCGGGCAGAAGTGGTGCGCGAGGTGTTCCTTGTTGAAGCGGTAGGTGCCGTAGTTCGATTCCGGCGTGGTCAGCGTCAGCGCCTCGCGCGGGAAGAACGCGAGCAGGCCGCCGCGGCGGCGGCACATCGAGCAGTTGCAGTCGATCGCGTCGCTCACCTCGCCCTCGAGGTCGAAGGCGACGGCGCCGCAGTGGCAGCTTCCGTGATGGGTCATGGCTGGACTCCTGATCAGGGGCCTGCACCTTAGCGCCGCGAAGCGGCTCCGCGCCACCGCAGGCGAATGCCACATGGCGCCGCGGTGGCTTCGTGACAGAATCGGCCACTTCCCAAGTACGACCGGAACCGCCATGCGCAAGACCCTGCCCGCCGTCGCCCTGCTCACCCTCGCCCTCGCCGCCTGCCAGCCGCAGGCGCCATCCACGCCCGCCACCGACGGATCGCCGCAGGACGCGGCCACCGCGCCCGCTACCGAAGCCGACGCCGCCTTCGCCGCGCTGTCGAAGGAATGGCTCGACGGCTGGCTGCGGCTCAACCCGGTCTACGCGACCCAGGTCGGCGACCACAGCCATGACGACCGGATCGACGACCTCGGTGCCGAGGGCCGCAAGGCGACTGTCGATTTCAACAAGGCGATCCTCGCCAGGCTCGACGCCATCGACACCGCCGCGCTCTCGCGCCAGAACCAGGTCGACGCGCTGATCCTGCACAACCAGGTCGAGGGCGACATCTGGAACGTCGAGACGCTGCAGTCCTGGGCCTGGGACCCGCAGGCCTACAACGGCCTGGCCGGCGGCGCGATCTACGGCCTGATGGCGCGCGAGTTCGC
>DATCYC010000339.1:0-7936 GCA_036570525.1 Luteimonas sp. | reverse complement strand
GGCAGGGGCGAGAGTTCGTGGCTGGGCTGGTTCCTGTGCGCCACCATCGACGCGTTCGCGCCATATGCGAAGGCTCGCGGCGAGCAGGACCGCGCGGCGCGCTGGGAGCAGGCCGCGGCCACCGTGCGCAAGGGCCTGGACGACGGCGGCTGGGACGGCCAGTGGTACCGCCGCGGCTACTACGACGACGGTACGCCGCTGGGTTCGCGCGAAAGCGACGAATGCCGCATCGACGCCATCGCCCAGTCGTGGAGCGTGATCGCCGGCGGTGGAGATCCTGCGCACGCGAGGTCGGCGATGGAGCAGGTCGACCGCCAGCTGATCCTGCGCGACGAGAAGGTCGCGCTGCTGTTCACCCCGCCGTTCCAGCACACCGACCACGACCCCGGCTACATCAAGGCCTATCCGCCCGGCCTGCGCGAGAACGGTGGCCAGTACACGCACGGGGCGCAGTGGTCGATCTTCGCCTTTTCGAAGATGGGCGACGGCGACCGGGCGTTCGAACTGTTCTCGCTGATCAATCCGGTCCACCACGCCTCTACGCCGGAGGGCGTGGCGCGCTACAAGGTCGAGCCCTACGTCGCGGTCGCCGATGTGTATTCGGTCGAACCCCACGTTGGCCGCGGCGGCTGGACCTGGTATACGGGCTCCGGCGCATGGCTGTACCGCGCCGGGCTAGAGGCGATCCTGGGCTTCTACCTGCAGGGCGACAAGCTGCGGCTGGACCCGTGCATCCCGCGCGACTGGCCGGGGTTCTCGATCGAGTATCGCCACGGCGGCAGCCGCTACGTGATCGAGATCGCCAATCCGCACGGCGCCTGCCGGGGCATCGCCACCTGCGAGCTCGACGGCAGCGCACTGGAAGTCGAACCCTGCCTGATACCGTTGAGCGACGACGGAGGCGCGCACCGGGTGGTGATCGCGCTCGGCAGTTGATCCGGATGCGCGAGAGGTGAAACAGGCCCGCAAACATCCCGGCCAGACCGCCCGGCAGTGGCTGGCACGCCGTGGCGCGGGCCGCCGGACGCCGGCCGACGCTGCGGCCAGCCCGCAGGAGGCTCCGCTGCGGGCACAGCTGTTCAGCGCCGAACAGATGGAGCGCCACGGCCGCGTGCTGGCGCAGGCGCACCGGCTGAGTGCGAACCGCAGCGCCGACCTGCTGCTGGCGCGGCTGAGCGCGAACGAAGCGGTGATCGAACGCGCCAGCCGGCTGCTCAGCGAGGCCGCGCACGCCCAGCGCCGGCTGACGCCGGCGGGGGACTGGCTGCTCGACAACCTCTACCTGATCCAGGAACAGGTGCGCATCGCGCGGCGCCACCTGCCCAAGGGCTACAGCCGCGAACTGCCGCGCCTGGACGGCGGCCCGTCCGACCGGCTGCCGCGCGTGTACGACATCGCGCTCAACGCGATCTCGCACGGCGACGGCCGGGTCGACGTCGAAAGCCTCGGCAGGTTCATCGCCGCCTACCAGTCGGTCACGCCGCTGACGCTGGGCGAGCTGTGGGCGATCCCGATCATGCTGCGGCTGGCGCTGATCGAAAACCTGCGCCGGGTCAGCGCGCAGGTGATCGCCGGCCGCATCGACCGCGACCTTGCCGACCTGTGGGGCGACCGATTCACGGAGATGGCCGAGTCCGACCCCAAGAGCGTGGTGCTGGTGATCGCCGACATGGCGCGCTCGCAGCCGCGGCACAGCAGCGCGTTCGTGGCCGAGATCGTGCGCCGCCTGCAGGGGCAGGGCGCGGCGCTGAGCTTGCCGCTGACCTGGCTGGAGCAGTGGCTGGCCGACCAGGAGCAGGACATCGCGCAGATGGTGCAGCTCGAGAACCGGCAGCAGGCCGCCGACCAGGTCTCGATCAGCAACAGCATCGGCAGCCTGCGCCTGCTGGCGATGACCGACTGGCGCGAGTTCGTCGAGGCCATGAGCGTGGTGGAGAAGACGCTGCGCGACGATCCGGGCGCCACCTACGGGCGGATGGACTTCGCCACCCGCGACCGCTACCGGCACGTGGTCGAGCGCCTCGCGCGCCGCGGCAAGCTGGACGAGTGCGACGTTGCACGGGGCGCGCTGCGGCTTGCGCGCGAGGCCGCAGGCGAGGAGGGCGGCGATGACATCCGCGCGCACGTCGGCTGGTACCTCGCCGACGCGGGGGTTCCGCAGCTGGAGCGCGACCTGGGCCTGCGGCGCGTGCCGCTGGCATCGATCCGCAGCGGCTGGCGGCACACGCCGCTGCTCGCCTACATCCTGCCGATCGCGGCGGTGGTGGCGCTGTTCGCCACGGGGCTGATGGACGATGCGAGCGAGATACTCGACCAGCGCGGCCTGCTGTGGCTGGTCGGCGTGCTCGCGGTGATCGCCTTCAGCGAACTGGGCGTGGTGCTGGTGAACTGGCTCGCCACCCTGTTGGTGCTGCCGCGTGCGCTGCCGCGGCTGGATTTTTCGACCGGCATCCCGGGCGAAGCGCGGACGCTGGTGGTGGTGCCGACCATGATCGGCGATGTCGCCGGCGCGCGTTCGCTGGTCGATGCGCTCGAGGTGCGCTTCCTCGCCAACCGCGACGACAACCTGCGCTTCGCGCTGCTGACCGACTTCCTCGACGGCGACGCGCAGGTGCTGCCCGGCGATGCGTCCGTGCTCGACGAAGCGCGGCGTGGCATCGACGCCCTCAATGCGCGCCACGCGGGCGGCGAGGACGTGTTCTTCCTGCTGCATCGCCCGCGCACCTGGAATCCGCGCGAACGCAGGTGGATGGGCCACGAGCGCAAGCGCGGCAAGCTGGCCGCGCTCAACGACCTGCTGCACGACCGCGACGCCACGGCCTTTTCCGCGATCGTCGGCGACCTGCGGGCGCTGCAGGGCGTGCGCTACGTGATTACGCTGGACACCGATACCCGGCTGCCGCGCGACGCCGCACGCGAACTGGTCGGCACGCTGGCGCACCCGCTCAACCGCGCGCGCGTGGACCCCGGGCGACGCGTGGTCAGCGGCGGCTACGGAATCCTGCAGCCGCGGGTCGGCGCGAGCATGGGCGGCGGGACGCGCTCGTGGTACGCGCGCCTGTACGGCAGCGAGCCGGGCATCGATCCGTACACGCGCACGGTGTCCGACGTGTACCAGGACCTGTTCGGCGAGGGCTCGTTCGTCGGCAAGGGGATCTACGAGATCGCCGCATTCGAGCAGGCGCTCGACGGCCGCTTCCCCGACAACCGGATCCTGAGCCACGACCTGCTCGAAGGCTGCTATGCGCGGGCCGGCCTGGTCAGCGACGTGCAGCTGTACGAGGACTACCCGGGCCGCTATGCGCTGGACGTCAAGCGCCGGCACCGCTGGATCCGCGGCGACTGGCAGCTGCTGCCGTGGCTGTTGCCCTGGGTGCCGCTCGCTGGCGGCCGGTGGGAGGGCAATCCGCTGTCGTGGCTGTCGCGCGGCAAGCTGCTCGACAACCTGCGCCGCAGCCTGGTGCCGGCGGCGACGACCGCGCTGTTCGTGCTCGGCTGGCTGCTGGCGCCGCACGCGCTGGGATGGACGCTGTGGGTACTGTCGACGCTGCTGGTGGCGCCACTGATCGCGGCGCTGACGGCACTGCTCGACAAGCCGCGCGAACTGCCCTGGCGCGCGCACCTGCAGCATCGCGCCCAGGCCGCCGGACGCGACCTGGCGCGGATCGTGCTGGCCGCCGCCTTCCTGCCGTACGAGGCGTTCTACAGCCTGGACGCGATCGCGCGGACGCTGTGGCGGATGCTGGCCTCGCGCCGGCGGATGCTGCAGTGGAGCCCGTCAAGCGAGGTCGAGAAGACCCTCGGCAGCGGGCTGGCGGCGGCACTGCGTTCGATGTGGTTCGGGCCGGCGCTGTCGCTCGCCACCGCGTTCGCGCTGATGCGCCTGCATCCGGCGTCGCTGCCGGTTGCCGCGCCGCTGCTGGCGCTGTGGCTGCTGTCACCGTGGCTGGCGTGGTGGACCGGCCTGCCGCGCGAACGCAGGGCGAGCGCGCTGTCGGCTTCGCAGCTCGGATTCCTCGGTCGCCTGTCGCGGCGCACTTGGGCGTTCTTCGAGGATTTCGTCACCGACGCCGACCACTGGCTGCCGCCGGACAACATCCAGGAACACCCCTCGCTGCTGGTCGCGCGGCGCACCTCGCCGACCAACGTCGGGCTGGCGCTGCTGGCCAACCTGTCAGCGCACGACTTCGGCTACCTGCAGGGCGAAGGCCTGGTCGAACGCGTGGGCAGGACGCTGGCGACGCTTGAATCGCTGCCGCGCCATCGCGGCCACTTCTACAACTGGTACGACACCGAGACCTTGCGCCCGCTGCACCCGCTGTACGTGTCGACCGTCGACAGCGGCAACCTCACCGGGCACCTGCTGACGCTGCGCCAGGGCTTGCTGGCACAGGCCGATGCGCCGGTGCTCGCGCCCGCCACCTGGCAAGGCCTGCGCGACACGCTGGCGCTGCTGGAGGAGGCCGGGGGCGCGACGCCGGAGGCGTTCCGGACCAGGCTTGATGCGCTGCCGGTTTCGCCGCCGCCGGGCTGCGGCGAGGCGCTGGAGGCGCTGGCCGAACTGGCCGCGATGGCGCAGCCGTCGTCCGGTGCGGACCCTGCCGGCGAGCTCGAAGAGGCCTTGGACGAAGCCACCTACTGGGCGGGCAAGCTGTTCGACCAGTGCCGCGCGGCCGCAGCGGCGCTGGCGTGGCTCCCGCAGTCGCTTGCCGCCGATCCGGTGCCGACGCTGCGTGAACTCGCGCGCGCGGCGTCCGATGGCGAAGCGCAGGCAATCGCGCGCGAACGCATCGCCGAACTCGAACGCCTGGCGCACGTCGCCGGCCAGTGCGCGCAGATGGAGCTGGACTTCCTCTACGACCGCGGCCGCCACCTGCTGACGATCGGCTACAACGTCGACGAGCATCGCGCAGACCCGGGCTACTACGACCTGCTGGCGTCCGAGGCGCGGCTGTGCAGCTTCATCGGCATCGCCTGGGGCCAGCTGCCGCAGGACGCGTGGTTCGCTTTGGGGCGCCTGCTGACCGACGTCGACGGCGACCCGGCGCTGCTCTCGTGGAGCGGCTCGATGTTCGAGTACCTGATGCCGCAGCTGGTGATGCCCAGCTACGAGGGCTCGCTGCTCGACCAGACCGCGAAGGCGACGGTGGCCCGGCAGATCGAGTACGGCCGCCAGCGCGACGTGCCGTGGGGGATTTCCGAGTCCGGCTACAACACGGTCGATGCGCGCATGAACTACCAGTACCGCGCCTTCGGCGTGCCGGGCCTCGGCCTGCGTCGCGGCCTGGCGCAGGACCTGGTGATCGCGCCGTACGCCAGCATGATGGCGCTGATGGTCGCGCCGGTGGAGGCCAGCAGGAACCTGCGGCAGATGGCGCAGGCGGGCTTCGCAGGCCGCTATGGCATGTACGAGGCGATCGACTACACGCCGGCGCGGCTGCCGCGCGGGCAGTCGTCCGCGCTGGTGCGCTCGTTCATGGCCCACCACCAGGGCATGGGCCTGCTGGCGCTGGACTACGTGCTGCACGGCCAGCCGATGCAGCGCCGCTTCCTCGCCGACCCCGAGTTCCAGGCCACGCTGCTGCTGCTGCAGGAACGCATCCCGCGCACCGGTGCCTTCCACCCGCACACGGCCGAGGTAGCCGGCGTGGCGCTGGCGCCCGACGCCACGGAAACCCGGCTGCGCATCTTCCGCAACGCGTCGTCGCCGCGGCCGGCGGTGCAGATGCTGTCCAACGGCCGGTTCCATTCGATGCTCACCAGCGCCGGTGGCGGCTACAGCCGCTTGCACGACATGGCGATGACACGCTGGCGCGAGGATGGCACCCGTGATCGCTGGGGTACCTGGTGCTACCTGCGCGACGTCGGCAGCGGGGAATTCTGGTCGGCCTCGTACCAGCCTACTGCGGTGGAGGTGTCCGGCTACGAGGCGATCTTCTCCGACGCGAAGGCCGAGTTCCGCGGCCGCCGGCACGGCTTCGAGACGCACCTGGAAATCGCCGTCTCGCCCGAGGACGACATCGAGCTGCGCCGCCTGCATGTCAGCAACCAGTCGCGCAGCGCGCGCACGATCGAGATCACCACCTATGCCGAAGTCGTGCTGGCATCGGCGATTTCCGACGAGCTGCACCCGGCCTTCAGCAACCTGTTCGTGCAGACCGAGCTGGTGCCCGAGCGGCAGGCGATCCTGTGCACCCGGCGCGCACGCTCGCAGGACGAGGTGCCGCCGTGGATGTTCCACCTGGTGGCCGTGCACGAGGCGGACATCGAGGAGATTTCCTACGAAACCGACCGCTCGCGCTTCATCGGCCGCGGGCGCGATGCGCGCACGCCGCAGGCTTTGGTCGAACCTGGCGCTTTGTCCGGCAGCCAGGGTTCGGTGCTGGATCCGATCGTGGCCATCCGCAGCCGCATCACGCTCGCGCCCGATCAGACCGCCACCATCGACATGGTCAGCGGCATCGGCGCGGCGCGCGACGATTGCGCCGCGCTGATCGACAAGTACCGCGACCGGCGCCTGGCCGACCGCGTGTTCGACCTGGCCTGGACCCACAACCAGGTCGTACGCCGGCAGATCAACGCATCCCAGGCCGATGCGCAGCTGTACGAACGCCTCGCCGGCCTGGTGCTGCATGCACACTCCGCGCTGCGCGCGGAACAGGCCGTGCTGCTGCAGAACCGTCGCGGCCAATCGGGGCTGTGGGGGCAGGCGATCTCCGGCGACCACCCGATCGTGCTGGTGCAGATCGCCGACGCCGAGAACATCGAACTCGTGCGCCAGATGGTGCAGGCCTACGCCTACTGGCGCCTGAAAGGCCTGACCACCGATCTCGTGATCTGGAACGACGAGCAGGGCGGCTACCGCCAGCAGCTGCACGACCAGATCATGGGCCTGATCTCGGCGGGCGTGGAAGCCAACGTGATCGAGCGCCCCGGCGGCATCTTCGTTCGCCCGGCGCACCAGCTCCCGCAGGAAGACCGCATCCTGCTGCAGTCGGTGGCGCGCGTGATCGTGAGCGATGCCGACGGCACGCTGGCCGAGCAGGTCGCGCGCCGGCCGCCGCCGGAGGCGGTGGTGCCGCCGCTGCAGCCGCAGCCAACGCAATACGAACTGATGGCGCACTCGGGGCAAGAGGACGTCGGCGACGGCACGGACTCCGATCCGTGGCCGTTCGACCCACCCGCCACGCCGCTGCGCGAAGGCAACGGCTTCGGCGCGTTCTCCGCGGACGGCCACGAGTACGTGATCGACCTGGCGCAGGGACAGGCGACGCCGGCGCCATGGTCGAACGTGCTGGCCAATCCCCGGTTCGGCTGCGTGGCCAGCGAATCGAACACCGGCTACACGTGGGCGGAGAATGCGCATGAGTTCCGGCTCACGCCCTGGCACGACGACCCGGTCAGCGACCCCGGCGGCGAGGCGTTCTACATCCGCGACGAGCAGACCGGGCGGTTCTGGTCGCCGACCCCGCTGCCCAGCCCCGGCGACGGCGCGTATCGCGTGCGCCATGGCTTCGGCTACAGCGTCTACGAGCACGAGCAGGACGGCATCGCGAGCGAGCTGTGGGTGTACGTGGCACGTGAATCGCCGGTGAAGTTCAGCGTGCTGCGGGTACGCAACACCGGTGACGCCACCCGCAGGCTCAGCGCCACCGGCTACGTCGAATGGATCCTCGGCGACCTGCATGCGCGCACGCAGATGCACGTGGTCACCTCGACCGAGCCGGAGCATCCGGATGGCGCCGTGCTGGCGCGCAACGCCTACAACGCCGAATTCGGCGGCCGTGTCGCGTTCTTCGACGCCGAAATCGACGC
The DNA here is from genome assembly GCA_036570525.1 of Luteimonas sp. Classification (GTDB taxonomy): domain Bacteria; phylum Pseudomonadota; class Gammaproteobacteria; order Xanthomonadales; family Xanthomonadaceae; genus Luteimonas. The sequence goes on along the minus strand of DATCYC010000339.1, from coordinate 121 downwards.
GGCCGGCTGGCATGGCGAGGACGCGCGCCGCAGCGTCAGCGGCGACCGGGTCGAGTTCATCGGCCGCAACGGAAGCCTGCGCGCGCCGGCGGCGATGGCGCGCGAGCGGCTGTCCGGCCGG
>DATCYC010000338.1:0-1862 GCA_036570525.1 Luteimonas sp. | reverse complement strand
CGCGCTGCACGACACGCGCGGCCGACCGGGGCCGTCGCAGCGCGCGGAAGGACGCGCAGCTCCGCGCGGTTCATCGACTTGCGGCGCGGCGCGACCGGCCCATGATTCTATACAGCCAAGGTCGCCACTGGCCGGCGATTGTGCAATCGTTGGCCACATTCCCGGCTTCGGCCGCAGCATTGCGGGAGGTCACGCATGAGCGCTTCCAGCCCGGTTCCGGCCCGGCCGCGCAGGATCCTGATGGCGACCGACCTCAGCGCCCGCTGCGATCGCGCGCTGGATCGCGCCGTCCAGCTTTCCACCCAGTGGCAGGTGCCCCTGCAAGTGGTGCACGCCGCGCCGCGCGAGGCGGTCGGCGCGCGGTCCGCAGCGGACACGCTGGCGTCGATCCGCAAGCGCATCGAGCGCGACCTGGATGACGACGCAATCGATATCCGCGTGGAAGAGGGCGAGCCGGCGGACGTGATCCTCGACGTTGCCGGGCGCAGCGACAGCGACCTGATCGTGCTCGGCGATGCCAGCGGGACGCCCGGGCGCCGGCTGCTCGGCAATACGGTCGAGACCCTGGTGCGCAGCGCGCCCGCGTCGGTGCTGGTGGTCAAGCAGCGTCCGCGCGACCACTATCGGCGCGTGCTGGTCGGCACCGACCTCACGCCCGAATCGCGACACGGCCTGGAGGCCGCCGCCGCGCTGTTCCCGGAGGCCGGGTTCACGCTGCTGCACGCGCTGGACATTCCGTACGAGTCGCTCTGGCTCGACGCCAGGCATCGCGAGGATCTCACCCGCATGGAAATGGCCACGATCCAGGCGTTCGCGGCGCAGGCGCGGCTGCCGGCGGACCTGGATCGACGCATGCGGCTGCTGGTCGAGCACGGCCATCCGGAAAGCATGCTGCGCAAGCACGCGCTGGAGTACGACTGCGATCTCACCGTGATCGGCGCGTTCCGTCGCGGCCTGGCCTTCCACCTGCTCGTCGGCGGCACCACGCGCCGGATCGTGCAGGTGGCGCCGAGCGACGTGCTGGTGGTGCGTGCCTCGGAGCAGGCGGACGACGGGAAGAAAAAGCCGTCGGGGGCGTAGCCCCGACCTGCGCGCGCGACATCCCGACGCGCGGATGCGGGCAAACCTGACCCCGCGCCGCGCAATTGCGGGGTTTTCGTTTTGCACCCGATCCCGGCATCCTTGTGCGATGCCGGTTCCAGCCGCTACCGCCACGTCTTCCGATCCCGCCCACGCACCGCTGACCGGATTGCCGGGCGTGGGGCCGCGCGTGGCGGAGAAGCTGGCCGCGCGCGGCATGTCCACGCTGCAGGACCTGTGGCTGCAGTTGCCGCGCCAGTACGAGGACCGCACCCGGCTGACCCCGATCCGCGGCCTGCAGGCGGGCGTGGCCGCGCAGGTCGAGGGCGTGGTCGAGGCGGTCGAACGCAGCTTCCGCTACCGGCCGATGCTGCGGGTGGCGATCGGCGACGATTCGAACGCGACCCTGGTGCTGCGCTTCTTCCACTTCCGCGCCGCGCAGGTGGCGCAGTTCGCGCCGGGCGCGCGGGTGCGCTGCTACGGCACGCCGCGACTGGGCCAGCACGGGCTGGAGATCGTGCATCCGAGCTACCGCGTCGTCGGCGACGACGAGGCCGGCGCGCTCGGCGACAGCCTCGACCCGGTGTATCCGGCGATCGAGGGCATCGGCCCGGCGACGCTGCGCAAGCTGATCGGTCAGGCGCTCGACCGCCTGCCCGATGCGGACGCGCTGGAACTGCTGCCGCGCGACTGGCTCGACGGCGCGCTGCCCGGCCTGCGCGAGGCGCTGCTGACCATGCACCGCCCGCCGCGGGGCGCGGACGTGGCCGCGCTGGTCGCCG
>DATCYC010000337.1:0-2876 GCA_036570525.1 Luteimonas sp. | reverse complement strand
GCCTCGACCAGGCCGATGTAGCTTTCCAGGTGCGCGACCGTGCGCGCACTGTGCATCTGGAACTCGCAGCCGCCGCCCAGCGCCAGCCCGCGCACCGCGGCCACCACCGGCACCAGCGAGTACTTGATCCGCTGGCTGGTCGCCTGGAAGTTGGCGACCATCGCCTCGAACGCATCCACCTTGCCGGCCTGCAGCAGGCCCAGCGCGCCGGCCAGGTCAGCGCCGGCCGAGAACGGCTCCTTCGGCTGCCAGATCACCATGCCGGCGAAGTCGCGTTCGGCGTGCGCGATGGCTTCCTGCAGGCCATCGAGCACCTGGTCGGACACGGTGTGCATCTTGGTCTTGAACGAGGCCACGGCGATGTCGTCGCCGTCGGTCCACAGGCGGATGCCGTCGTTCTCGAACACCGTCTCGCCCTGCGGGAACGATTCGCCCAGCAGCGGGTCGGGGAAGCGCTGGCGCTTGTAGACGGGCAGGGTGGAGCGGGGCAGCTTCGCGTTCTTGCCGGGGCTGTAGCTGCCCTCGGCCGAATGCACGCCGTCGCGCCCGTCGAACACCCAGTCCGGCAGCGGCGCGTCGCTCATCGCCTTGCCGGCGACGATGTCGTCGGCGATCCATTGCGCCACCTGCTTCCAGCCCGCGGCCTGCCAGGTCTCGAACGGCCCCAGCGACCAACCGTAGCCCCAGCGGATCGCCAGGTCGACGTCGCGCGCGGTCTGGGCGATGTCGGCCAGGTGGTAGGCGCTGTAATGGAACAGGTCGCGGAACACCGCCCACAGGAACTGCGCCTGCGGATGCCCGCTTTCGCGCAGGGCGGCGAACTTCGCCACCGGGTCCTTCGTCTTCAGGATCCCGACCACTTCATCGGCGGCCTTGCGGTCGGCGGGGCGGTAGTCCTGCTTTTCGAGGTCGAGGACCATGATGTCCTTGCCGACCTTGCGGAAGATGCCGGCACCGGTCTTCTGCCCGAGCGCGCCTTTCTCGACCAGCGCCGCGAGCCACTTGGGCGACTTGAAGTACTTGTGCCACGGATCGTCGGGCAGCGTGTCGGCCATGGTCTTGATCACGTGGGCCATGGTGTCCAGGCCGACCACGTCGGAGGTCCGGTAGGTCGCCGATTTCGGGCGCCCGGCCAGCGGGCCGGTCAGGGCGTCGACCTCGTCGAAGCCCAGGCCGGTCTCGGCCGTGTGGTGGATGGTCGACAGGATCGAGAACACGCCGATCCGGTTGCCAATGAAGTTGGGCGTGTCGCGGGCGTAGACCACGCCCTTGCCCAGGGTGGTGGTGAGGAAGGTTTCCAGCCCTTCCAGGACGGCCTTGTCGGTGCCCTTGGCCGGGATCAGCTCGGCCAGGTGCATGTAGCGCGGCGGGTTGAAGAAGTGCACGCCGCAGAAGCGGGAGCGCAGCTTTTCCGGCAGCACTTCGGCGAGCTTGTTGATGCCCAGGCCCGAGGTGTTGCTGGCCAGCACCGCGTGGTCGGCCACGAACGGGGCGATCTTCTCGTACAGGTCCTGCTTCCAGTCCATGCGCTCGGCGATGGCCTCGATGATGAGGTCGCAGTCCTTGAGCTTCTGCAGGCCGACTTCGTAGTTGGCCGGGACGATGGCCGCGCCCAGCGCCTTCGTCGCCAGCGGCGCCGGGCTGAGCTTGCCGAGGTTGGCGACGGCCTTGAGCACGATGCCGTTCGGGTCGCCTTCCTTCGCAGGCAGGTCGAACAGCACCGTGTCGACCCCGGCGTTGGTCAGGTGCGCGGCGATCTGCGCGCCCATGACGCCGGCGCCGAGCACCGCGGCCCGCCGTACAAGCAGTTTGTCAGACATTTGCTCTATCTCCTTGAAAATCAAAAATATTCAGGCCACGGATAAAGTCTGATCAACGCCGATCAAAGCGCAGCAATGAGCTTTTTGATCCGTGTCATCCGTGCAAATCCGTGGCGAAAGTCAGCTCTTGAACCCGGCGGCGGCGAACCGGATCAGCTCCTGCGCGGCCTTGCTCCGGTGGCTGGTATCGCTGACGCCGGAGGGGCGCTTGATCAGGCCGAAGTCGGCCATGGCGTAGGTCAGCGCGCCGGCCAGGAAGTCCAGGCGCCAGTACAGCTGCTCCTTGCTCAGCTCGGGGACGCAGGTCGCGATCGCCCGCGCGAAATCGCGCAGCACGTGGCCGTAGCGCTCGGACAGGAACTTGCGCAGGCCGTCGTTCTTTTCAGCATACGCCCGCGCGATCACCCGGATGAAAGCGCCGCCGCCGTTGCGGTCCTGGGCGAGGGCGAGGGCGGGCTCGACGAATGCGGCCAGGATCGGCTCCAGTTCGCCGGGCGCCTGTTCCTGCGCCTGCCGCAGCTGCGCCAGGCGCTGGGCACTCATCTCGTCCATGCGCCGCCGGAACACCTCGGTGACCAGGTTCTCCTTGCTGCCGAAGTGGTAGTTGACCGCGGCGATGTTGACGTCGGCGCGGCTGGTCACCTGGCGCAGGGAAGTGCCGCTGAAGCCGTGCTGGGCGAACAGCTCCTCGGCGGCGCCGAGGATGCGGTCCTTGGTCGAGAACTGGGTGTTGGTCATCGGCTCCCCGGAAGACGAATCAAACGCTTGTTTGATCGTAGTCCGGGGCCCGCGCCGGCGTCAAACACCGGCGCCGAAACCTGATGCGTCTCTGCCGCCTTTCGGCTAGAATCGCCCACAGCCAAGTCGGCTAAACCCGCGTCCGTACGCGGGTTTTTCCATGTTACCCTTTGGGTCGCACCGCCCTGCGGCCCGCCTGACCGGAGAAAATCCCATGGCGCTGGAGCGCACCCTTTCGATCATCAAGCCCGATGCCGTCGCCAAGAACGTCGTCGGCGAGATCTATTCGCGTTTCGAGAAGGCCGGCCTGAAGGTCGC
>DATCYC010000336.1:0-1614 GCA_036570525.1 Luteimonas sp. | reverse complement strand
GGCAGCCAGCGCGGGATGCGGCGGCGCGCGTCCAGCCGTCGTGCCATCGCGTCCCAGCCACCGGCGGGCGCGTCCTCCAGCGGCAGCGCGGCGAACGCCTCGTGCCAGCCGGCAGGTGGATCGGGGGGGCGGGAAGTCAGGTCAGCCATGATCGTGTTCCTCGATCTGCAGCAGTGCGCGCAGCCGGCGGGTGCCGCGTGCCAGCTGCGATTTCGAGAAGCTCGGCGTGCGCTGCATCAGCGCGGCGATCTCCTCGTGGGTGTAGCCCTCGGCGTGGTACAGCCACAGCACGCCGCGGGTGTTGGCCGGCAGCCGCGCAAGCGCGCGCTGCAGCAGCACGGCGTCGGCGGCGGCCGGTGGAGGCAGGGCCTGCTCGTCGGCCGGTTCGTGGCCGTCGACCGGCAGCTCGCCTGCCTGGCGGCGCCCGCGACGCAGGTGCATCAGCGCCTCGTTGACCGCGATCTGCCGCAACCAGCCCCAGAACGGACTGCCGTCGCGGCCCCGGAAGTCGCCGATCCGCGCGATCACCTTGAGCATCGTCTCCTGCAGCACGTCCGCCGCCGCATCGCGGTCGCCGCAGATGCGCAGGGCCAGGGTGAACACCGGGCGCTCGAAGCGGCGGTAGACCTGTTCGAAGGCCGCGCGCTCGCCGGCCCGAGCGCGTCCCAGCAGCGCGTCCGGGACCTCGATCGCGAAGCTCGAGGGGCGGCCGGGTACGGCGGCGGGCGGGGCGGCGGCGGGAAGGGTTTCGATCAGCATTCCCCTGCATGGATGCCGTGGCGGGCAAAAGTGTCGCAGGCGGCCGCGACGGGCTCCCGGCAACCTATACTGGCTGCATCAGAAGGGGAGGGTTGCCATGTTCAGTGGATCGTTGCTCGCCATCGTCCTGCTCGTCGCCGGCGTGGTCATCCTGTTCAAGACCGTACGCGTGGTGCCGCAGGGCTACGAGTGGACCGTCGAGCGCTTCGGCAAGTACACCTACACGATGACGCCGGGCCTGCATTTCCTGGTCCCGATCATGTACAGCGTCGGGCGCAAGATCAACATGATGGAGCAGGTGCTCGAGGTGCCGAGCCAGGACGTGATCACCAAGGACAACGCGGTGGTGAAGGTCGACGGCATCGTGTTCTTCCAGGTGCTGGACGCGGCCAAGGCGGCGTACGAGGTGGCGACGCTGGAAATCGCGATCCTCAACCTGGTGATGACCAACATCCGTACCGCGATCGGCTCGATGGACCTGGACGAGTCGCTGTCCAAGCGCGACGAAATCAATACCAAGGTGCTGGTCGCGGTGGACCAGGCCACCCATCCCTGGGGCATCAAGGTCAACCGTATCGAACTCAAGGACATCGCCCCGCCGCGCGACCTGATCGATGCGATGGCCAAGCAGATGAAGGCCGAGCGCGAGAAGCGCGCCAACATCCTCGAGGCCGAGGGCTTCCGCCAGGCGGCGATCCTCAAGGCCGAGGGCGAGAAGCAGTCGGTGATCCTGGAGGCCGAGGGCGACAAGGAAGCCGCGTTCCGCCAGGCCGAGGCGCGCGAGCGCCTGGCCGAAGCCGAAGCCGCGGCGACCAAGTCGGTGTCCGACGCGATCGCCGGCGGCAACGTGCAGGC
>DATCYC010000335.1:0-10451 GCA_036570525.1 Luteimonas sp. | reverse complement strand
GAGGACGTGCTGACCGCGATCGAGAACCAGTCCTTCGACGCGGTGATCATCGACCTGCACATGCCCGGCGTCAGCGGCGTGGAGATCATGAAGCAGACCCGCTTCATGGAGGCCGGCCGCAAGCGCACGCCGTTCATCGTGCTGACCGCCGATGCCACGGCCGAAGCAAGGCTGGAATGCGAGCGCGCCGGCGCCTACGCCTTCATGACCAAGCCGGTGATCGTCGAGAAGCTGCTCGAGAAGCTGGCCGAGATCGCCGAGGGCGCGGCGCCTGCCGCCGCAGTGGAAGCCGCGGCGCCTGCCGCGGACCGGAGCCTGATTTCCCAGCACATCCTCGACGAGCTGCGCGAGATGGGGCTGGGCGAGGAGTTCGTCCAGCGCTTCCTGGTCGAGTGCGTGCGCGACGCGCGCAAGTGCCTGGCCGATCTCGACGCGGCCGGCAGGAAGGCCAGCTGGGAAGAATTCCGCGATGCCTGCCACGCGCTCAAGGGCGCAGCCGGCAACATGGGCGCGATCCGGCTTGCCGACACCGCGTCGGAAGGCATGCGCATGGCGTCCGACCGCCTGCTCGCCGAATGGAGCGGCATGGTCAACCTGCTGCGCCAGCAGCTCGAACAGGCTTCCGCCGCGCTACGCGAGCGCGGCGACCTGGTGTCCTCGGACGCGGGTTCGGAAGGCAGCTGAACCGTTCGGCGGAACGACCGCCGGACGGCTCCGGTCAGCGTGCCTTGGCGCTTTCCGCCTGCATTTCTTCCGGTTCGGGACGACGCAGCTGGGCGCGGACCAGGCGCTCCATCATGCGCAGCTGGCGATCGCCGAGCTGCAGCGCGGTGTCGACCCAGATCTCGGTGATCCGCATCAGCTCGTCGTGGCTGATCGGGTGGACCGCATCGCGGACGCGATGCAGGGCCAGCCGCGCGGAGGCGATGCGGCGGTTCTGGCGGATGACCTCATGCACCGCGCGCACGCCTTCGCCCTTGGGCGCCAGCACGTCGACGATGCCCATCTTGTGCAGTTCGTCGCTGCTGTACATCACGCCGTTGAGCATCATCTGCTCGGCAACCTTGGGGCTGACGCGCTGCGACAGCAGCGAGTAGGCGCCCATGCCCGGGAACAGGCCGAACAGCACTTCGGGGAAGCCCATCTGCACGCCGCTCTCGGCGACGATGGTCTGGCAGGCGAGCGCCAGTTCGAAGCCGCCGCCCAGCGCGTCGCCGTCGACCAGCGCGACGGTGTGCGCGGCCGGATGCAGGCGCGTGTGCAGCAGGTGGATGCTGTCGACGCATTCGGTGGCGTAGCGCAGCAGGCCGTCGCGGTCGCGCGTGCGGATCAGCTGCGAGAACAGGTTGAGGTCGCCACCGAGGTTGAACACGTGCGCATCCGACGAGAGCACGATGTGGGCCAGGTGCGTTTCCGACTTCGCCGCTTCGCCGGCGATGCCGTCGATCGTTTCCTGCGCGAACAGCCGCAGTTCGCGCAGCAGCCTGGGCGAGAAGCAGGCCCGGTAGTTCGGGTCGGAAAAGGCTTGCTGCCCGTGCATGAAACACCAGTGCGAATCGTTCGACGGGTCGTGTTCGATCCGGATGGTGGACAGCGGGTTCTCGCGGTGGAGCGGCTCGACGTTACGCATGACGACTAATCCCCTGAGGCTGGCCGCAAGCGGGCCGGGCTACCCGGCTGGCGGCCAAACGAGGTTCATGAGTGCCCGAATGAGGATTCTATGCTCCAAAAATGCTCGAACCGCAAGCAAAACGGCCATTCATGGCCATTTTTCGCGTTTTTCGCCCCCAAGGGGCCGGTTTCGGGTACGGACCGTCCGCCTGGTCGGCCGTGCCGTATCGCGATGCTCCGCTCGCGGATGCCGTCGTCAGCCGGCCTTGGCGGGTGATTCTTCGCGCAGTTCGCGGCGCAGGATCTTGCCCACGTTGCTCTTGGGCAGTTCGTCGCGGAATTCCACGTAGCGCGGCTGCTTGTAGCCGGTGAGGTTCTCGCGCGCGTGCGCCTTGATCTGCTCGGCCGTCAGCGCCGGATCCTTCTTGACGATGACCAGCTTGACCGCCTCGCCGGACTTCTCGTCCGGTACGCCGACGGCAGCCACCTCGAGCACGCCGGGCATCATCGCGATGACGTCCTCGACCTCGTTGGGATACACGTTGAATCCCGACACCAGGATCATGTCCTTCTTGCGGTCGACGATGTAGAAGAAGCCCTTCTCGTCCATCTTCGCCATGTCGCCGGTGTGCAGCCAGCCGTCGGCGTCGATGACCTGTGCGGTGTCCTCGGGGCGGTTCCAGTAGCCCTTCATCACCTGCGGGCCCTTGATGCACAATTCGCCCACTTCGCCCACCGGGAGCATCGCGCCGTTTTCGTCCTTGACGCAGGCATCGGTGGACGGCACTGGCAGGCCGATCGCGCCGTTGTATTCGGCCAGGTCCATCGGGTTGATGCAGGCCGCGGGCGAGGTTTCGGTCAGGCCGTAGGCTTCGACCAGGGTCACGCCGGTGACCTTCTTCCAGCGCTCGGCCACCGCGCGCTGCACCGCCATGCCGCCGCCGAGCGTCAGGCGCAGGTGCGAGAAGTCGATCTTCTCGAAGCCGGGCGTGTTGAGCAGGCCGTTGAACAGCGTATTGACGCCGGTGATCGCGGTGAACGGCACCTTCGACAATTCCTTGACGAAGCCGGGCATGTCGCGCGGGTTGGTGATCAGGTAGTTGAGCGCGCCGATCTTCATGAAGACCAGGCCGTTCGCCGTCAGCGAGAAGATGTGGTACAGCGGCAGCGCGGTGATGATGATCTCTTCGCCTTCGCGGACCAGCTGGCCGACCCACGCCGACGCCTGCTGCATGTTCGCCACCAGGTTGCGGTGGGTGAGCATCGCGCCCTTGGCCACGCCGGTGGTGCCGCCGGTGTACTGCAGGAAGGCGATGTCGTCGTGGCTGATCGAGACTTCGGGCAGCTCTTGGCGTTGTCCGAGGGCGAGGGCGTCGTTGAACCGGATCGTGTCGGGGATGTCGTAGTCCGGCACCATCTTCTTCACGTACTTGAGCACGAAGTTGACGATCGCGCCCTTGGGGAAGCCGAGCATGTCGCCCAGGCCCGTGGTGATGACCTGCGTGACCGCGCTGCCTTCCAGCGCCTGCTGCACGGTGAAGCCGAAGTTGTCGAGGACGAGGACCACGGACGCGCCGGAGTCGACCAGCTGGTGCCTGAGCTCGCGCGGGGTGTACATCGGGTTGACGTTCACCACCGTCAGCCCCGCGCGGAGGATGCCAAAGGTGGCGATCGGATACTGCAGGCAGTTGGGCATCATGATCGCGACGCGATCGCCCTTCTTGAGCTTCAGCTCGCCCAGCAGGTAGGCGGCGAACTGGCGGCTGAGCTCGTCGATCTGGGCGTAGGTGAGTGTCTTGCCCATGTTGGTGAAGGCGGGGCGGTCGCGGAACTTGCGGATCGAGCCCTCGAGCACGGCCGGGATCGAGGAGAACTCGTCGGCATCGATCTGCGCCGGAATGCCAGCGGGATAATGGGCCAGCCAGGGGCGTTCGATCGTCATGCTGCGTTCTCTCCGATGTTCGATTGCCGACCGCGACCATGCGGGCGAGCATTGTTCGATTGGAGCATAGGCTCTAGGCCCCCGCAAGGCGGCGTGCGCGTCCGTACGGACGCCTGTTCCGGAGGCCTGCAAACGGGTAGCCTTGGTCGCTTGGGGTAGGAATCGCCAGCGGTAAGGGACATGTGCCGAACGCAGCCACGCGAAGCAATTCCCGGATGCCGGTGGCGATCGCTGGGCGTCCTGCTAGTGGTGCTGGCGCTGGCCTCGGGCTGCCGGCGCGAGTCGGCCGAGCATGCGTTGCGCGGGGACATCGCCTCGCTGCAGGCTGCGATCGAATCGCGCGATGCGGGCGGGATGGCGAAGTTCCTGGCCGCGGATTTCGTCGGCAACGACGGACTCGACCGCGACGGCGCGCGCCGCCTCGCCGCGCTCCATTTCCTGCGCAATGCCGAGATCGGCGTCACCTCGGGGCCGCTGGACATCCATCTGCAGGACGATCACGCCACCGTCCGCACCACGGTCGTGCTGACCGGCGGCAGCGGCGGGCTGCTGCCCGACACCGGCCGCGCCCATGCCGTCACTTCGGGCTGGCGTCTGGAGGATGGCGAGTGGCGCATGAGCAGCATCGAGTGGAGCCCGTCCTGAGCCGATGATCGCTGTGCGAGCGCTTCAATAGCGGTAGCAAGCGCCCAGCACGGATCGCGTCGCCGCCGCCGCGCCCTGCATCGAGATTTCCCCCTGCATGACGCCGTTGATGCGCAGGTACGCCACGCCTTCCTGACTGGCCAGCATTCGCGGCAGTGGCGAGGAGGCATCCAGGACGGCGATCCAGAACGTGGCTTCGCGGTTGCCGCGGGTCATCGGCAGATTCACCATGCCACCGCGGAACACCAGGCTGAAAGTCAGCGCGCCGGGTGCTGGCGTGCGGTTCAAGAGCATGGCCAGCCGGGGCTGGGAGCCGTCGCAGAACACGCTGACGTACTTGATCGCGGGCGACGCGGCCGCCGTGGCAAGCGCCATGGGCGCACGGCCGTCCACCGGCACGATTTCCCAAGGCTGCCCGGGTGCGGCGGTGGCATCGGTTGGCGGACTTCTGTCTAGCAAGCTGCGGATCTTCGCGGGCGGTGCGATGGCGCTGCCGGGAGTCGAATGGATCCCCAGCTTGCCGTTCTCCCAAAGTCCGACCTGCAGGGCACGGTGGCCGGCATCGAACAGGATGTAGGCCTGGTCCTCGCCCCCGCGATGCGGAGCGTTGCCGCTGAGGTAGTAGACGTCGCCTTCGCGCCGTAACGGGCTGCCGACCTGCAGGTTGCGGCGCAGAACTTCCAGCTTGCCGCCGAGCTGCCGCTTGAGTTCGGCGGCAATGGCACCCGATCCGAACAGGTCGAAATCGCCCTGGTACTTGCCGACCATCGCGGGCAGGTTGGTCCAGGCGACGGGAGTGGCCGCCGCGGCAGGGGTGGGGTCTGGCGGCTGTTCCGAGGAGTGTTGCACGGGCACCTTTCCGCACCTGGCGTAGGGCGACCCCTTGACCAGCGCCGCCTGCAAGGGCGAAAGCGCCTGGCCATTGGAGAACGGTTCGAACGTGAGCTTGCCGGCTTTCTCGTCGGCGTTGAACGTCATCAACACAGGTCCGGGGTTGTCGCTGGCCCGGAACGGGAAGAACCAGCGGCCGATGCCCTGATAGCTGTTGCCCATGAAGGTGAGTGGCCACTCGATGCTGTGGCTGTGGGTTGTCTTGCCGGCGTAGGCATAGGCGAATCCGGAGTCGTCTACGGTGACGCGTGGCTCGCGTTTGCAATCGCCGCGTGGGACGTACGTGCCGTAAAGGCTGTCCAGCCCCTGGCCTTCGAGATTCTCCAATGTCGCCGCATCGGCATTGCCGGATGCGAGCATTGCCAGCCCGATCGCCAGCGGCACCAGCCAGGCATGGATTGGAAAACGAAGAGTTTTCAACGGCGAGTCCTCCCGATCGATGCGGTGATCGCTAGTTCTGATACGCCTTCCCGTCCCACCTCAAGGTGTAATCGCTGTCCTTGCCATCATGCATGTGCAGGTCGTGCATGCCGTGGTGCTTGCCGGCGAGCACGTCGATATCGCCAGCGAAATGCGGCAGGCCGCCGATCGCCTTGTTGGCGTAGCCGTCTGCCGTCGCCATGACGATCGCGCCGACGCAACCCAGCGAGCCGCAAAAGTTGCTGTCGGCGTACTGGACAAGCAGGTCGGGACGCCCATCGTCATCGAGGTCGGCCTGGGCCACCTGCCAACGATCTTCTTCCGGATGGTAGAAGTCCTTGATGTCTGCGGCCAGCGCACGCCGGATCGCGGCATTCTGGACTGCGGTTGGTTCTACATCGAAATTCACCGTCGCAGCGCAAGCGATGCCGGGGCAGGCAACGGCCGACAGGCAAAGCGCGAAGGCGACGGAGAGCGGGAGAGTTGCGTGGGTTTTCATGTCGGGATTTCCGGGTGCCGAATGCGGGCGATAGCGCGCTGACAGTGCGTTCGACGGCTAGTCGTAAGCCTTGCCGTTCCATTTGAAGATGTACGCGGCGTCATCGAAGTGCAGGTCGTGCATGCCGTGATGCTTGTTTTGCAGCACCTCCATGGTCGTGAAGTTGGGCACTCGCACCGTTTTCGAGGCATAGCCGTGCGCCGTCGCCATCACGATGACGCCGCTGCATCCGCTGCTGCCGCAGAACCCGATATCGTCGTACCGGACGATCAGATCCGGTCGTCCGTCGTCGTTGAGGTCGGCTTGGCCGACAACGTAATCATCACCGGTCGGATGTATGAAGTCTGCAATGTCAGCGGCCGCGGCAAGGCGGATAGCGTTGTCTTGCACGGCCGTTGGTTTCAGGTCGAACTTCACGGTGGCAGCAGCATCTGCGGCTGCAGGCCCTGCGACGGACAGCATGCAAAGCAGCACGGCGGCGGACGTGGAAGCGGTGTGGCGATTGTTCATGGCCTGGTCCTCTCCTGGTAACGATCATCAAGCTCAGATCCTGCATTGCGCCTGCAACCTGTCTCCCTTGCAGCGAAACTTGCCGGCAAAGCCCGGATGGCCCTTGGCCGCGCAAAGCGCAGCGCCTTGCGTGGCCGCGTCCTGCCGGGCGTTGGTCTGCGCCACGAGTTGCGCGTCGCAGCCGGCCGGGTCGGCGTCGATCCATGTCGTGTCTCCGCAGCCAGCGAGCCCCGCCGTGGCGATCAGCGCAAGCGATGCGATCAACGGCGTGGGCAGTTTCATCAGGACAGGTTCCGGCAATCGGCACGGGGCGGTCAGTTCAGCGAACCCATGACGCCGACGGCACACGATGCCGGCACCCCGACAAACGCGATCAGCAGCCCGCCGATCAGGTAGCGGGCCATGCCGGGGCGCGCGCCGACGTACTGGCTCACGAATTCGGCTTCCGACAGGCGGGCGTCGGCGCTGTCGGGCTGCTCGCGCCGCATGCGCGCGTACTCGGCATGGGCGTTGCGTTCGCCGACGCCCTGGTTGTGCCAGACGAAGGCCTTGTACATCTTCACAAGCATGTAGATGGCGGCAGCCACGCACAGCAACATCAGCAATACACCAAACATGACGGCTTCCTCCTCATTGGCCGATCCGGAGCAACCATGCGATGGACGAAGGCTGGCCCGGGGACCGCGATGACGGAATCGGCGACTCGATTCCGGCCGATGGTCGGCGCGTCGATTGAGGCATCCGGCGCCTTGGAAGTCGTCACCACGGTCTAACGGAACGCTAACGGGGGCGGCTTCGGACGTGCTGTCGCGTGCTGCGAATGCACGAGGCGCGGCATAGGCGCACAATCCGGACAGGGGAGGGCGTATGGAACGTCCGGCACTCGCCGACGAATCACCGCTGTATCGCTATCGTTTCGGCACTGCCGAGTTCGACGAGGCGCGCCGGGAGTTGTGGGTGGGCGGCCTGTTGGTCGAACTCGAACAAAAGCCCCAACAGGTCCTGGCGTGCCTGCTTCGCCATGCCGACGAAGTGGTGAACCGCCAGGAGTTGTTCGACACGGTCTGGGAAGGTCGGCCCACGGTCGACAACGTGCTCGCCAATGCCGTCGCCAAGATCCGCAAGGCCCTCGGAGAAACCGAAGCCACGCGGATCCAGACCCTGCCGCGGATCGGATACCGGCTCACCGGGCCGGTAGAGCGCGGCGTCAGTGGACGCCGTTTGAACAGTCGCCTCGACCTGGCAGCCGACCAGATGGTTCCCGGACGCGAGCATTTCATCCTGGATCGGCAGCTGGGTCCGGCCCATGCTGGCGAGGTGTGGCTGGCGCGGCATGACAAGACCGGCGAACCGCGCGTGTACAAGTTCAGTGCCGACGGCGAACACCTGGCCGCGTTGAAGCGCGAGGCCACGCTATACCGCGTGCTGCACGACACGCTTGGCGAACGCGACGACATCATCCGGGTGCTGGACTGGAACTTCGACCAGCTGCCGTTCTACCTGGAATGCGAGTACGGCGGCTGCAATCTTGCGGACTGGGCCACGCAGCCACCGGGGCTCGCCGCGCTGCCATTGCAACAGCGCCTGCATCTGTTTCTCAAGATCGCCGACGCTGTTGCCGCGGCGCACAGCGTCGGCGTGCTGCACAAGGACCTGAAACCGGCCAACGTGCTGGTGACACGCAATGGCAAGCGCTGGCAGCTGCGCCTGGCAGATTTCGGCAGCGGTCGCCTGCTCGATCCGCAGCGGCTGGAGCAGTTGGACATCACCGCGATGGGATTGACCGTGACCCAGGCGTTGTCCGGCGATTCCAGTGGCACGGTGCTGTACCTGGCGCCGGAGCTGCTGTCGGGTGCGGCACCGACGGTGCGCAGCGACATCTACGCCCTGGGCCTGATGCTGTACCAGTTGAGCGTGGCCGACTTGCGCCGGCCGCTGGCGCCTGGCTGGGAGCAGGACATCGACGACGAGCTGCTGCGCGAAGATATCGCCGCGGCCACCGACGGCAATCCGGCACGACGCCTGGCCAGCGTCACCGCCCTGACCGACCGCCTGCGCAGTCGCGATGCACGCCGCGACGCGCGCCAGCGCCTGCGCGATGCCGAGGTGCGCGCGCACAACGCCGAGCGCTTGCTTGAACGCAGCCGCGCACGGCGCCCCTGGATCGCGACTGCGGCGGTGCTGCTGCTGGCCGGGCTCGCGATCAGCCTGTGGCAGTTCATGCGGGCGCACGATGCGCTGGAGCAGGCGCGCCGGCAGACTGCGATCGCCGATGCCACCAATCGCTTCCTCAACGACGACCTGCTCGGCGCCGGCATCGGCGGCGACTCGCCGGCGTGGTACGAGCGCAATCCGTCCCTGCGCGAGATCCTCGACGCGGCCGCGCAGCGCCTGGACCAGCGGTTTGGCGGCGGCCCGCTGCTCCGCGCCGGCCTGCACCAGACCCTCGGGCGTGCGTATCGCAGCACCGGCGCCTACATCAAGGCCGAACCGCAGCTGCGCTCGGCGGTCGAGCTATTGCAGCGCGGGGCAGGGGCTGCGGACGAACGCAGCATCCTCGCGCAGTACGAACTTGCAGGCGTGTTGTCACATCTGTCGCGCTTCAAGGAGGCGGGCGCGCTGCTCGACAGTGCCGACGCGTCGGCCGGCGCGCGCCTGCAGTCGGTTTCGGAGATCGCATTGCGCTCGCACCTGGCGCGCGGCGATGTGCTGTACCAGCAGTTCCAGGTCGCACCGGCGCTTGTGCAGTACCGCAAGGCCGACAACCTGCAGCGCCTGCTGCGTCCGGAGGACGCGCGACTTTCGGCCCATCTGCTGCTGGCCATCGCGGGTTGCGAACTGCGCGTTGGGCATCCCGAGAAAGCAGGGCGGATCGCGCGCCGCGTTCTCGCGGGGGCGCCATACACCCGGGAACGTATCGGCCTGGCCGGCATCGCCCTGGCGCGGTCGCGCCTTGGCGATGCGCTGCGCGGCCAGCAGCGGTATCGCGAAGCCATTCCGGTCACGCAGCGGTCGGTCGAGGATTACGAGCGTGCGGGCGGCCCGGACAGCCAGGGCGCCATCACTGCGCTGAGCACGCTGGGCTATCTGTATTCGCTGACGGGAGACGATGCCAGGTCGCTGCAGATCCAGCGTGAGGTTTACCAGCGTTCGCTGCACCGCTGGGGCGCGCGCAACCAGTACACGCTGGTGGAACTGTTGAACCTGGGATCTGCCGAACAGGAAAGCGGCGACCTGGACAACGCGTTGCAGCACATTCGCCAGGCTGCCGCCGGCTTGGCCGCGATCGGCGGCGAGGGCAGTCCGACGCTGCAGGCGGCGCGCGTGGCCGAGGCCACGGTGCTCGGCAGCCTCGGCCGCAATGCCAAGGCGCTGCAGCTGATCGAGAAGGTGGATCCGAAGGCCTACCAGGCCACCACGTCCGATCCCGGGCGCGCCGCGGTCTTGAAGGCGGTCAAGGCGCAGATCCTGCTGGACATGGGCGAACGCAGGCAGGGTGAGTCCCTGCTGCGTGAGGCGTTGGTCGAAATGCGGAGTGACGGAGTGTCGAACGACGAGATGGCGCCGTTCCGCAAGCGGCTGGCAGGCGTGGCGGCCCCCGACTGATGGGCACGGCCCGGGTTGGGATCCCGGGATCGCGCTTCCCTCTGCAGAGACTTTCGCTGCAGCGCGATCGGGAAGGCTGCTCGCGCGGCACTGCCGCGCAGCCTTCCCGAACGCCCGCCGCGCTGCGGCGGGCCGGGCTTCCGCCCGACCCGGAGCTCGCGTCAGGCCGCCTTCTTCGCGGCCAGTTGGCGCAGCACGTACTGCAGCAGGCCGCCGTGGCGGAAGTAGTCGACTTCCTTCGGCGTCAGCAGCATCACGTGGGCCTCGAACGACTTCTTGCTGCCGTCGGCCTTCGTCGCGGTGACCGTGGCGGTCTTCGACGCGCCG
>DATCYC010000334.1:0-3632 GCA_036570525.1 Luteimonas sp. | reverse complement strand
GGCGGACGGTTCGCAGTTCGACCACCTGTTCGACGACGGCGAGGAATTCGCGATTGGCGGCATCGGCGCGCGCGTGATCGCGGTGCCCGGGCACACCAGCGACAGCGTCGCGTACCTGGTCGGCGACGCGCTGTTCACCGGCGACTCGCTGTTCATGCCCGACGGCGGCACCGCGCGCTGCGATTTCCCCGGCGGCAGCGCGCACCTGCTGTACAGGTCGATCCGGCGGCTGTTCGACGCGCTGCCCGACGACACCCGCGTGTTCGTCTGCCACGACTACGGCCCCGGCGGCCGCGAGCCGGCCTGCGAAACCACGATCGGCGAACAGAAGCGCAGCAACATCCACTTCAAGCACAACACCGGCGAGGACGACTACGTGCTCCTGCGCGAAGCGCGCGACGCCACCCTGGCGATGCCGGCGCTGATCATCCCCTCGGTGCAGGCCAATATCCGCGCCGGCGCCTTGCCGGAAGCCGAGGACAACGGCATCCGCTATTTCAAGGTGCCCCTCGACACGCTGTAGGACACTCCCGCCATGCCCATGTCACGACACCTGATCGCGTTCGCTCTAGTCCTGCTGCTGCCGGCCTGCGCCACGACCGGCGCTGCACGGACCGCATCGCCAGCGACGGCATCGGCGTCCACGTCACCGCCCGCTGCACCACCGCACGACCCGCAGCTGCACGCAGCGCCGCCGCAGGCACCGGCCCTGCCTTCGCCGGTGGTGGTGCCGCTGGACGCCGCCACGCTGGCCTCGCTGCCGCGCGTAACGGTCACCGCCACGGCACACGGCGAAACGCTGCAGTGCGAAGGCGTCGCGCTCGCGGCCTTGATGCAGGCGACCGGCGCGATGCCCGCCGAACCGCTGCGCGGCGCGCAGCTGGGCCGCTACGTGCAGGTCGATGCACGCGACGGCTATCGCGCGGTGTTCTCGCTGGCGGAGTTCGATCCCACCCTCGGCAACCGCGCTGCGTTCCTCGTCGACCGCTGCGACGGCAAGGCGCTGGACGACGAGGCCGGCCCGCTGCGACTGGTCGTGCCCGACGAGGTGCGTCCGGCGCGGTGGGTGCGGCAGGTGGAGGCGATCACGGTGATCGTGGCGCCGTGACCGCCTGTTGCCGGAAAGCTCGCGGCTGAAGCCGCACCCACAGGCTCGCGGGCGTTTGCAGGAGCGGCTTCAGCCGCGAGCTTTTCGTTCCAGATGAAGGAATAACCCTGGTCATGCGAATCCTCCTCGCCACCTGCCTCGCCCTGGTCGCCTGCCTGGCCCCCGCGCGCGCGGCCGACGCGCCGCTGACCGTCTTCGCCGCCGCCAGCCTCAAGGAATCGATGGACGAAGCCACGCTCGCCTTCCAGCGCGACACCGGCCAGGTGGTGCGCGTGGCCTACGCCGGCAGCTCCGCACTGGCGCGGCAGATCGAACAGGGCGCACCGGCGGACGTGTTCGTCTCCGCCGACCTGGACTGGATGGACGAGCTGCAGTCGAAGGGATTGATCGACACGGCCACGCGCAGCGAACTGCTCGGCAACACGCTGGTGCTCGTGGCGCCGAAGGGCAGTGCCGCGGCACCGGCCGAAATGAAGAAGGGCGTCGACCTGCGTCCGCTGCTCGGCGAGCACGGGCGGATCGCGCTGGCGCTGGTCGACAGCGTGCCGGCGGGCAAGTACGCGAAAGCGGCGCTCACCTCGCTGGGCATGTGGGACAACCTCGCCCCGCGCACGGCGCAGGTGGAGAACGTGCGCGCAGCGCTGCTGCTGGTCGCGCGCGGCGAAACCCCGCTGGGCGTGGTCTACGGCAGCGATGCGCTGGCCGAGCCGCGGGTGAAGGTGCTGGCGACGTTCCCGGAAAGCTCGCACCCTCCGATCGTGTATCCGGTGGCGAAGGTGAAGGCGAGCGCGCACCCGCAGGCTGCCGCGTTCGTGCACTGGCTGCGGACGCCGGCGGCCGCGGCGATCTTCCGCGATCACGGATTCAGGAAAGCACCGTAGGATGGGTAGAGCGCAGCGGTCCTCAACAGCGAAGCTGGTCAACCCATCGTTCCAATGCATGCCGATGGGTTTCGCTGCGCTCTACCCATCCTACGCTCTACCCATCCTACGCATCCGGTGTCCTGGCTCCCGCATGTTCGACTTCACCCCCGCCGAACTCACTGCCATCGCGCTGAGCCTCAAGGTCGCCACGGTGGCCGCGCTGGCCAGCCTGCCGTTCGGCATCGCCACCGGCTGGCTGCTGGCGCGCAAGCGCTTCTTCGGCAAGGCGCTGGTCGACGCGCTGGTGCACCTGCCGCTGGTGCTGCCGCCGGTGGTGGTCGGCTACGTGCTGCTGGTGGCGCTGGGCAACAACGGGGTGATCGGCGGCTTCCTGATGGAGCAATTCGGCATCGGCGTCGCGTTCCGCTGGACCGGCGCGGCGCTGGCCAGCGCGGTGATGGGATTTCCACTGATGGTGCGCACGATCCGATTGTCGATCGAGTCCGCCGACCGCCGCCTCGAACAGGCCGCGGCCACGCTCGGCGCGACGCCGTGGCGAGTGTTCCGCAGCGTGACGTTGCCGCTGGCGTGGCCAGGCATCGTCGCCGGCACGGTGCTGGCGTTCGCCAAGGCGCTGGGCGAGTTCGGCGCCACGATCACCTTCGTCTCCGCGATCCCCGGCGAGACGGAGACGATTTCGTCGGCGATCTACGGCCTGCTGCAGGTACCCGGTGGCGACGCCGGCATCTGGCGGCTGGCGCTGGTGGCGGTCGGAATTTCGCTGCTGGCGCTGCTGGCATCGGAGTGGCTGGTGCGGCGCCAGCGCGGCGAAGGGGCGCGCTGATGCTGGCGCTGGACATCGTCATCGAACGCGGCGCGCGCGCTGCCGGCGGGTTCCGCCGCCACGTCCGCATCCATGACGATGCCCGGGTGATCGCACTGGCCGGCCATTCCGGGGCCGGCAAGACTTCCGTGCTGCACGCCATCGCCGGCCTGGTGGCGCCGCGCGAAGGCCGGATCGAGGTCGACGGGCGCTGCCTGTTCGACGCCGCTGCCGGCATCGACGTGCCGGTGCACGAACGCCACGTCGGCTACGTGTTCCAGGACGCGCGCCTGTTCCCGCACCTGAGCGTGCGCGGCAACCTGCGCTACGCGCGACGCGGCGTCGGCTCCGCCGCTTTCGCGTTCGACGACGTGGTCGCCCTGCTCGGCATCGGCGCGCTGCTAGGGCGCCGCACCGCCAACCTGTCCGGCGGCGAAGCGCAGCGCGTGGCGCTCGGCCGCGCCCTGCTGTCGCAGCCGCGCATCCTGCTGCTCGACGAGCCGCTGTCGAACCTCGACCAGGCCCGCCGCGACGAACTGATCCCCTACCTCCAGCGCGTGCGCGATGAAACCGCGCTGCCGATCATCTACGTCAGCCATTCGGCCGACGAGGTCGAACGGCTGACGCGGGCGGTGCATACGCTGGATTGATCCAGCCAGTCCGGACGGCGGATCAAGCCCCCCTACGCGGCCCGGCTTTTGCCGCTGTCGCTGCCGCTGCCGCTGCCGCTGCCTTTGACTTTGACTCTCGGGGCCCCTCCGAAGCGGCGGAGCCGGTGCGCAGCACCGGGCGCGTAGGCGGGGTGCGCTTTCTTTGCGCCAGGCTTCTTTGCACAAGC
>DATCYC010000333.1:0-2966 GCA_036570525.1 Luteimonas sp. | reverse complement strand
CGCGACACGATCCGCCATTTCGACGCCGATACGCTCGACCCGGCCGTCAGCGCCGAAGACCGCGCCGATCCTGCCTACGTGCCCGCACGCGGGGTGGTCGACGACGTCGAGATGTTCGACGCGGCATTCTTCGGCATCGGCCCGCGCGAGGCGGAGCTGATGGACCCGCAGCAGCGCATCTTCCTCGAGCTGTGCTGGGAGTGCATGGAGCGCGGTGGCCATGCGCCGGGCGAGTCGAAGGTGCCGGTCGGCATCTTCGCCGGCATGTACAACGCGACCTACTTCCAGCGGCACGTGGCGCAGCACCCGGACCTGGTCGACAAGGTCGGCGCGTTCCAGGTGATGCTGGGCAACGAAAAGGACTACATCGCCACCCGCGTGGCGCACAAGCTCGACCTCACCGGCCCTGCCATCAGCGTGCACACCGGCTGCTCGACCTCGCTCGTGGCGATCTGCCAGGCCGTGGACAGCCTCCGCGCCGGGCGCTGTGGCATGGCGCTGGCCGGCGGCGCGTCGATCACCTGTCCGCCGGCCAGCGGCTATCGCTACCAGGAAGGCTCGATGCTGTCGCCGGACGGGCATACGCGCACGTTCGATGCAGGCGCCAAGGGCACGGTTTTCAGCGATGGCGCGGCGGTGGTGCTTCTCAAGCGGCTGTCCGACGCCGTTGCGGATGGCAACGAGGTCATCGCTCTGATTCGCGGTTGCGCAGTCAACAACGATGGTTCCGACAAGGCCAGCTTCACCGCGCCGAGCGTCGAAGGCCAGGCGGCACTGGTGGCGATGGCGCTGGATGACGCGAACGTCGATGCGCGGAGCATCGGTTACGTCGAGGCACACGGCACCGCCACGCCGCTGGGCGATCCGATCGAGATCGAAGGATTGACGAAGGCGTTCCGACGCCAGACTGCGGACGCCGGCTTCTGTCGCATCGGTTCGGCCAAGAGCAACGTCGGCCACCTGGTGATTGCCGCCGGCGCGACTGGCGTGATCAAGACCGCGCTGTCGCTGCAGCAGCGCTGCATCCCGGCGAGCCTGCATTTCAAGGAACCCAACCCGTCCATCGATTTCGCTGCCTCGCCGTTCGTGGTCAACGCCGCGATGACCGCATGGCCCGACGGCGATGCGCCGCGGCGCGCAGGCGTGAGCGCGCTGGGGGTGGGTGGAACCAACGCGCACGTGGTGATGGAACAGGCTCCGGCGCGGGCCAACTCCGAGCCGGCCCGGGGGCCGCAGTTGCTGACGCTGTCGGCACGCACGCCGGCCGCGCTGGTGCAGGCCGCCTCGCGTCTCGGAGCGCACCTGGCAGCAGCGCCGGACTGCAATCTTGCCGACGTGGCCTGGACGCTGGCGTCCGGGCGCAAGGCGTTCGCGCACCGCTTGGCCTTGGTGGCCGGCGATGCGGCCGATGCCGCGACCCAGCTTCGGGGCGACGAGCTGGCGTCGACCGCCGCTCGCAGCCGGCCGGCGCGTGACAGCGACGTGGTGTTCATGTTCCCGGGGCAGGGCGCGGTCTACCCGGGCATGGGGCGCGAGCTGTATGCGTCGGAACCGGTATTCAGGCAGGCGATCGACGATTGCGTGGATGCGCTCGCCGACACCTCCGGCTTCGAAGCCGCATCGGGTCCGGGGCTTCGCGAATGCATGTTCTGCGACGACGCGCAGGCGCTGCTGCCGACCGCGGTGATGCAGCCGGCGACATTTGCCATCGAATACGCGCTCGCACGGCTGTGGATGGAGCAGTACGGGATCAGGCCGGCGGCGATGGTCGGCCACAGCGTCGGCGAGTTCGCCGCGGCGACCCTGGCCGGCGTGTTCACCTTGCCCGATGCGATGCGCCTGGTCGCGCACCGCGGCCGGCTGATGCAGGCGCAGCCGGCCGGTGCGATGCTGTCGGTGCGCGCCGGATTCGACGCGATCGCCCAGCGCCTGCCCGAAGCGCTGTCGATGGCCGCCGAGAACGCCCCGGGCAGCTGCGTGGTCGCCGGGCCGTTCGATGCGATCGAAGCGTTCCAGGCGCAGCTGGAAGCGGATGGCATCGCCTGTCGCGCGCTGCGCACATCGCATGCCTTCCATTCGGCAATGATGGACGCGGTGGTCGAGCCGTTCCATGCCCTGGTCGATGCAACGGCGCGTAGCGCGCCTACGTTGCCGATCGTGTCGACGGTGAGCGGCGACTGGCTCGACGCCGGATCCGCGACGTCCGCCGGCTACTGGGCGCGCCACCTGCGCGCACCGGTGCGCTTCGCACCTGCGCTGGAGCGCCTCGTCGACGGTGGTGGTGCGCGCATCGTGCTTGAAGTCGGGCCACGCACCACGCTTTGCACGCTCTCGCGCCAGCATCCCGGCGTGCAGAAGCAGCAGGCCCGTGCCGTCGCGACGCTGGCCGATGCGCCGGATCGCGAAACCGCACAGCTGCGCCTGGCCGCCGGCCAGCTCTGGTGCCACGGCGTGGCGGTCGATCCGGCCGCCTTCGACACGCGCAACGTCCGGCGCCGCGTACGCCTGCCTACCTATCCGTTCGAGCGCAAGCGCTACTGGGTCGATGCCGTCCCGCGTCGGCCGGAAGTCGTCGCCGCATCCGCCTCAGCCGTCGCCGCCTTCGCCGCACCGCAAGCCGTGCAGGCGTTTCCCGTTCCCGATGTTCAAGCACAACCGGTTGCCACCATGGATCGCAAACCACGCCTGATCACGCAGCTCAAGGACCTCTTCGAGGACGTCGCGGGATTCGATCTTGCCGACGCCGACAGCGGCGCCAATTTCATCGAACTCGGCCTCGACAGCCTGATGTTGACCCAGGTTGCACTGCAACTGCAGAAGAGCCTTGGCAGCAAGGTCAGCTTCCGCCAGTTGATGGGCGAATGCTCGACGCTCGACCGCCTGGCCGCGCGCCTGGATGACGAGCTTCCGCCGGAAGCCGCGCCCGCACCGCAGGCGCTGCCGGCCGCTGCGCCTGCGGCGCCCGC
>DATCYC010000332.1:0-8237 GCA_036570525.1 Luteimonas sp. | reverse complement strand
TCCATGCGATGCACCATGATCCCGCGGCCGGTGGTGTGGTAGCCCATGATCTCGTCGCCGGGGATCGGCATGCAGCACGAGGCGAAGGTGATGATCCCGCGCTCGTTGCCGGTGATCAGGATCTTGTCGCCGCTGCGGGGCATCGCGCCGGTGTCGAGCAGGTCCAGCGTGCCGCCCTCGTCGCGGGTCAGCGCCTGGGCCACCTGCACCGGCATGCGGTTGCCCAGGGCGATGTCGGCGAGCAGTTCCTCCAGCCGTGGATAGCGCAGTTCGCCCAGGTAGGCGTCCAGGCGCGGGGCCGGCAGGCGTTCGAGCGAGCTGCCGCGCTCCTCGAGCGCACGGTCGAGCATGCGATGGCCCAGCCGCACCGCGTCCTCGTGCTCGAGGTGCTTGAGCTGGTGGCGGATCGCGGTGCGGGCCTTGCCGGTGACCACGAATTCCAGCCACTGCGGCTTCGGGCTGGAGGATTTCGCGGTGACGATCTCCACCTTCTGTCCGCTCACCAGCTTGGTGCGCAGCGGCACCAGCTTCCTGTCCACGCGCGCGGCCACCGCCTGGTTGCCGACGTCGGTGTGCACCGCGTAGGCGAAATCGAGCGCGGTGGAGTTGCGCGGCAGCGCGAGGATGTCGCCGTTGGGCGTGAACAGGTAGACCTCGTCCGGGAACAGGTCGACCTTGACGTTTTCCAGGAACTCCAGCGACGAGCCGGTGCCGCGCTGCGATTCGAGCAGGCTGCTGATCCACGAATGCGCGCGCACCTGGGCGCTGTTGGGCGCTTCGCCGCCGTGCTTGTAGGTCCAGTGCGCGGCGATGCCGCGTTCGGCGATCAGGTCCATCTCGGCGGTGCGGATCTGCACCTCGATCGGCGACCCGTACGGCCCGAACAGCACCGTGTGCAGCGACTGGTAGCCGTTGGCCTTGGGGATGGCGATGAAGTCGCGGAAGCGCCCGTCCAGCGGCTTGTACACCGCGTGCACCACGCCCAGCGCGTGGTAGCAGTCGGCCACGGTGCCGACGATGATGCGGAAGCCGAACACGTCCATCACCTGGGTGAAGGTCTTCCCCTCGGCCTGCATCTTGTTGTAGATGCTCCACGGCGACTTCACCCGGCTCACCAGGCGGTGCTGCAGCCCTTCGTTGGCCAGCCGCTGCGCCAGCTGCGCCTCGATCCGCGCCAGCGCCTCGCGCCGCACCAGCGGCTGGCCGCGGATGCGCTTTTGCAGCACCGCGTGGCGGATCGGGTGCAGCGCGCGGAAGCCCAGGTCCTGCAGCTCGGACTTGATCAGGTTCATGCCCAGGCGCTGCGCGATCGGCGCGTAGATCTCCAGCGTCTCGCGGGCGATGCGCTCGCGCGCCTCCGGCGACTGCGCGCCCAGGGTGCGCATGTTGTGCAGGCGGTCGGCGAGCTTGATCAGGATCACGCGCAGGTCGCGCGCCATCGCCAGCAGCATCTTGCGGAAGCTCTCGGCCGCCGCCTCCTGGCGGTCCTGGAACTTGAGCTTGTCGAGCTTGGTGACGCCGTCGACCAGTTCGGCCACGGTCTCGCCGAATTCGGAGGCGAGCTGGGCCCGATCGAGCGGCGTGTCCTCGATGGTGTCGTGCAGGATCGCCGCGACCAGGGTCTCGACGTCGACGTTCTGCTCGGCCAGCACCCGCGCCACCGCGACCGGATGGGTGATGTACGGCTCGCCGGACTTGCGCAGCTGCCCCGCGTGCGCCGCCGCGCCTACCGCCCAGGCGCGCCGCAGCAGCGCCCGCTGCTCGGCGGTCAGGTAGTCCGCTGCGCGCTCCAGGTCGAGGACGTAGTCGGGGACCGCGTCGTCGGCGGGGGTCGCGTGCTCGAGGTGGGCAGGCTCGGCGGGGGTCATGGGACGAGCCTAAGGCTTAACGCCGGGATTTGGGAATCGGGATTGGAGATTGGGAAGGGCCAAGGCGGCACTTCATCACCTGCCTGGCCGTGTTCAGGGACCAGAAACGCCACGACCCCGCTTTCGCGGGGCCGCAAGTTGATCCTGACATTGGCGGGAGGATCGGGATCCGCCTTCTTTCCGAATCCCGATTCCCGAATCCCCAATCCCGGCCCTACAGATCGTCACTCTTGGACATGTCTTCGTCCGCTACCACCTCGGCGGCGGCCCATTCCAGCGCCTCGCGCTCCTTGCGCTCGCGCTCGGCCTTGTCGACGGCGTCGATGTAGTCCTGGTCGATGCGGCGCGCAGCAATCTCGCGCAGGGCCAGCACGGTCGGCTTGTCGTCGTTCTCTGCGTTGTCGATCTGCGCCTCGACGCCGTTGGCGAGCTGGCGCGCGCGCTTGGCGGCCATCATCACGAGTTCGAAGCGGTTGTCGACCACTTCCAGGCAATCTTCCACGGTAATGCGGGCCATAACACTCCCGGCGGCCGGTCGGGCCGTCGATTCAAGGGACAGGGGACCGGGAATTCTACGGGATCAGGTGCCGGCGGCACAAGCGTCGGGCCGGGAAATCAAGCACTTGCAGGGCGTTCGGCGCCGGCAATCCCTTGGGAGCGGCTTCAGCCGCGGGCTTTTGTCTTCATCGGCGCCAGGAGCTCGCGGCTGGAGCCGCTCCCACAAGGGCGACGAGCGCCTACTCCCCCGCCAGCAGCGTCTCGATCAGCTCCGCGTGGCGCTGCGCCTGGACCCGCCGGCGCAGCCGGCTGGCGGCGAAGATCGTGCACATCTCGTCGACGGCGGTATCGAAGTGCTCGTTGACGATGACGTAGTCGAACTCGTCGTAGTGCGACATCTCCTCGCGGGCCGCCGCCAGGCGCCGGGCCATGACGGCCTCGCTATCCTGGCCGCGCTTGCGCATGCGCTGGTCGAGCGCCTCGCGCGACGGCGGCAGGATGAACACGCCGACAGCATCGGGCACCTGCTTGCGCACCTGGCGCGCGCCCTGCCAGTCGATCTCCAGCAGCACGTCGCGGCCCTCGGCCAGCCGCGATTCCACCGCCTTGATCGCCGTGCCCTTCCAGTCGCCGTGCACCAGCGCATGCTCGAAGAAGTCGCCGGCATCGATCATGCGCGCGAATTCCTCGCGCGAAATGAAGTTGTAGTGCTCGGCGTGGCGCTCGCCCGGTCGCGGCTCGCGCGAGGTGTAGGAAATCGACAGGCAGACGTTGGGGTCGCGCGCCAGGCAGGCGTTGACGATGCTGGATTTCCCGGCGCCGGACGGCGCTGCGACGATGAACAGGGTGCCGCGCACAGGACCGGGGATTCGGGATTCTGGATTCGGGATTCGAGAAGACAAGAGCCTGCCCCAACACTACGAAGCGAATCGTAACCGCTTTTGCGAATCCCGAATCCCGAATTCCCAATCCCGGCTACTCAATGTTCTGCACCTGCTCGCGGATCTGGTCGATCAGCACCTTCAGCTCCACCGCGATGTTGCTGGTGCGCGCGTCGACGGATTTCGAGCCCAGGGTGTTGGCTTCGCGGTTGAACTCCTGCAGCAGGAAGTCCAGGCGGCGGCCGACCGGCTTTTCCTGGGTGAAGATGCGACGGATCTCGACGACGTGGCTGTCGAGGCGGTCGAGCTCCTCGTCGACGTCGAGCTTCTGCAGCCACAGCACCAGTTCCTGCTCCACCCGCCCGGGATCGGCCGCCTGCGCCAGGTCGGCGATGCGCGCGTCGAGCTTGGCGCGCTGGCCGGCGCGGATCGCCGGGATCAGCTCGCGCACCTGCGCGGCCTGCGCGGCGATGCCGTCGACGCGTTCGAGGATCGCGGCCACCAGCTTGCCGCCCTCGCGTTCGCGCGCGGCGATGAAGTCGTCGAGCACTTCGTCCAGCAGTTCCAGCGCCTGCGCGTGCAGCGCCGCCGGGTCGCCGGCCGTGGATTGCAACACACCGGGGAACTGCAGCAGCTCCGTGAACTGCGTGCGCAGCGCGGGGAAGCGCGCGTCCAGGTCGCCCGCCAGCGCGCCGAGCTGCCGCAGCAGCGCGTCGTTGACCTGCAGGCTGCCGCCACCCTCGCCGGCACGCAGGCGCAGGGTGAGGTCGACTTTGCCGCGCGACACCCGCGCCGAGACGCGCTCGCGCAGGGCAGGCTCCAGCAGCCGCAGCTCGTCGGGCAGGCGCACGCCCAGTTCAAGGAAGCGATGGTTGACCGCGCGCATCTCGCAGCCGAGCGTGCCCCATTGTGTGCTGCGCTCGCCGGCGGCGAAGGCGGTCATGCTGCGGATCATGCGTTGGCGACTCGTTGCAGGTTGCAGTCGCAAAGTATGCCATTGCAGGCCCCGGGACCGTTGCCGATGTGGCGCAGGTCGGGGCTACGTCCCCGACGCCCGGGAATCCGCGAAGAACCAATCAAGAGCCGTCGGAGGGCGTAGCCCCGACCTACGTTAGACTCACGCCCCCCATTTCGCGACCTGCCCATGAATTCCATTGCCCGCCCCAGCGGCCGCGCGCCCGACCAGTTGCGCGAGGTGCGCATCGAGCGCGCCTTCACCCGCCACGCCGAAGGCTCGGTGCTGGTGAGCTTCGGCGACACCCGCGTGCTGTGCACGGCCAGCGTCGAGAACCGCGTGCCCGGCTTCCTGCGCGGCAAGGGCGAGGGCTGGGTGACGGCCGAGTACGGCATGCTGCCGCGCGCCACCCACACCCGCAGCGACCGCGAGGCCGCGCGCGGCAAGCAGGGCGGGCGCACGCTGGAAATCCAGCGCTTGATCGGCCGCTCGCTGCGCGCCTGCGTCGACCGCGGCCTGCTCGGCGAACGCACCATCACCCTGGACTGCGACGTGCTGCAGGCCGACGGCGGCACCCGCACCGCTGCGATCACCGGCGCCTACGTGGCGCTGGTCGACGCGGTACAGGGCCTGCTCGACAGCCGCGCGATCAAGCCCCCGTCCTGCAACCGCCAGCCGGTCGTGGGTGCGGTGGCAGCGGTGTCGGTGGGTATCTACCGCGGCGTGCCGGTGCTCGACCTCGATTACGCCGAGGACAGCGATTGCGATACCGACATGAACGTGGTGATGAACGACGGCGGCGGCTTCATCGAACTGCAGGGCACGGCCGAGGGCCACGCCTTCCGCCGCGACGAACTCGACGCCCTGCTGGCGCTGGCCGAAGCC
Source organism: Luteimonas sp. (assembly GCA_036570525.1). Taxonomy (GTDB): domain Bacteria; phylum Pseudomonadota; class Gammaproteobacteria; order Xanthomonadales; family Xanthomonadaceae; genus Luteimonas. Next base: position 3,150 of record DATCYC010000332.1, on the reverse strand, counting down.
GGCTGCACGCAGCTGTTCAACGCCCAGCGCGAGGCGCTGGCGCGCTGATGCCGCGCGATCGCGTCGTTCCGCGCACGCCATGAAACTGGTCATCGCCAGCGGCAACGCCGGCAAGCTCGCCGAATTCCGGCAGCTGCTCGGTGAGGCAGGCATCGACTGCGTCGCTCAGGGCGAACTCGGCGTCGGGGACGTCGAGGAAACCGGCCTGAGCTTCGTCGAGAACGCCCTGCTCAAGGCCCGCCACGCGGCGCTTGTCACCGGGCTGCCGGCGCTGGCCGACGACTCGGGCCTGTGCGTGGACGCGCTCGGCGGCGCGCCAGGGCTGTACTCGGCCCGCTACGCCGGTGGGCACGGCGATGCGCAGGCGAACATCGACAAGCTGCTCGACGCGCTGCGCGAGGTGCCCGACGAGCGCCGCGGCGCGCACTTCCACGCCGCAATCGTGCTGCTGCGCCACGCCGAAGACCCGCAGCCGCTGATCGCCGAAGGCAGCTGGCACGGCCGCATCCTGCACGCGCGGCGCGGCGACGGCGGGTTCGGCTACGACCCGGTGTTCCTCGATCCCGAGCGCGGCCGGTCGGCGGCCGAACTCGATCCGGCGCTGAAGAACCGCATCAGCCACCGCGGCCTCGCGCTCGCGACCCTGCGCGAGAAGCTGCCGCTGTTGTAGGAGCAGCTTCAGCCGCGAGCTTTGGCCCCTCCTCCTGCGAAGGCCCGGGGAAGCCGGGAGGGGGTGCCCACGGTTCGGGCTGATCCCAAAGCCCCCCTCCCCAGCCCGTCCGGCCCGCCAGCACAGCTGGCGTGCGTTCGTCGGAGCAAGAGCTCGCGGCCGAAGCCGCTCCTACAATGGTCGACATGCTCACCCCGCCGCCCCTGTCGCTCTACGTCCACCTGCCCTGGTGCGTACGCAAGTGCCCGTACTGCGATTTCAACTCGCACGAATTCCGCGGCGCCGGCGGCACGCCACCGTTCACGCAGTACGTCGAGGCGCTGCTGGCGGACCTGGACCATGACCTGCCGCTGGCCTGGGGCCGCACCGTGCACAGCGTGTTCTTCGGCGGCGGCACGCCGAGCCTGTTCCCGGCCGAGGCCATCGATGCGTTCCTGCAGGGCGCCAGCGCGCGCCTGCGCTTCGCGCCGGGGCTCGAGGTCACGCTGGAAACCAATCCCGGCACCGCCGAGCACGGCCGCTTCGAGCACTACCTCGCCGCCGGCGTGAACCGCCTGAGCTTCGGCGTGCAGACCTTCGATGACGCTGTGCTGCAGCGCCTGGGCCGCATCCACGACAGCGCCGAGGCCGACGCGGCGGTGAAGCTGGCGCGCGATGCCGGCTACGACAACTTCAACCTCGACCTGATGTACGCCCTGCCCGGCCAGACGCTGGCGATGGCCGAGCGCGACATCGAGCGCGCACTGGCGCTGCAGCCGGCGCACGTGTCGCACTACCAGCTGACGCTGGAGCCGAACACCGTGTTCGCCGCCCGGCCGCCGCCGGGCATCCCCGACGAGGACGCGGCCTGGGACATGCAGGAACGCTGCCAGGCGATGCTGGCCGAGGCCGGCTACGCGCAGTACGAGGTCAGCGCCTACGCGCGTCCCGGCCGCGAGTGCGCGCACAACCTCAACTACTGGCGCTTCGGCGACTACCTCGGCATCGGCGCCGGTGCGCACGGCAAGCTGACGCTGGGCGCGGAGCAGGCAATCGTGCGGCGCTGGAAGCACAAGCACCCAACCGCGTACCTGGCCGTTGCCGGCACCGCGCAGGCAATCGGCGGCGACGAGCGCATCGAACCGGCGCGCCGCCCGTTCGAATACATGCTCAACGCGCTACGCCTGGTGGAGGGATTCACGTTGGCCCGGTTCGAGGCGCGCACCGGCCTGCCGCGCACCGCGATCGCCGCGCCGCTGGAACAGGCGCAGGCGAACGGCTGGCTGGAGCTCGACGGCGAACACGTGCGGCCGACGGCGCTGGGGCGCCGCTTCGGCAACGACGTGATCGCGCTGTTCCTCGACGCCTGAGGCCGGGAAACGCCAGCGCCGGCCCCGGCCGGCCGCGGCTGGCCGAATGCCCACGCGGAATCCGTACGCTGGCCCCACCGCCGCCGGCGTGCTAAGAAGCATGCAGGGGAGCACAATCGAATCCATGTCCGCTTCGACACCACCGAACGACGCCACGCCGCGCACGCTCGCCGCCGCAGGCTTGCCCCGGCGCGTGCGCAAGGCGCTGGAACAAGCGCTCTCACTGGTATCGATCGAGCTAGACAACAGCCTCGGCACGATGCTCAAGGAGTTCGAGCAGGAACTGTTCCGGCTCGCCGACCTGGCGCGCACGCCCGGCGTCGAGTCGAACTACATGCAGACCCTGCGCACGCTGCGCATGAACCGCGCCGACCTGATCCCGCGTTTCATGCTCGAACTCGAAGCCGGGGTCGCGGGGATCCGCACCGCGCAGCACGCGCCTGAAGAGTCCGACGCCGGCGCTCGTGTGCGCTTCCAGAACCTCAGCCTGGTCGAGGACGAGGTGATGGACGAGGGTGCGGTGCTGCGCGGGGTCGCCATCCGCCAGGAATCCCGCGCCGCGCTGCCGCTGCACCTGCTGGGCCAGCGCTTCGGGGTGCTGGCCGGAAGCCCGGCCTTCGACGCAGAACGCATCCCGCTGGGCCCGCGCGCGCTGTGCCGCGCCATGCGCGACGCCAGCCAGACGCTGCAAGTGCCCTACGAGGCGCGCTTGCTGCTGTACCGCATCTTCGATCGCCAGGTGATGGCCGGCTACTCGCGCGTCCTCGAAAGGCTGGACGATGCGATGGACGCCGCCGGCGTGCTGCAGGGCCTGACCTTCGTTCCGGTACGCGTGCGCGCCACGGCCCAGGGTGGACAGGGCGCCGACGGCAGGTCGGCATCCACGGCCGGGACCACGGACCACGACCGTGACGGTGAAGGGGCCGCCGGCGGCGGCGGTAGTGGCGGCGGTGGCGGTAGCGCCGGCAGCGTCCATCGCATCGTCCAGCCTTTCGAGAACGCGCGAGTAGCCGGCCATCACTTGGCGATCGAAGATGCGGTACAGCAGCAGGCGCGCCTCGTAGGGGACCTGCAGCGTCTGGCTGGCGTCGCGCATGGCGCGGCACAGCGCGCGCGGGCCCAGCGGGATGC
>DATCYC010000331.1:0-1564 GCA_036570525.1 Luteimonas sp. | reverse complement strand
CACCGCCGCGTCGGGCTGGTCGCCACCTGGGCGGTCGTGGCGCGGCTGCGGTGCGCGGTGCGGTTCGCCGCCGGGCGTCGCTTCACCGGCTGCCGCGCCGTCTCCTGGTTCTCGATGCGCCGCCTCGCCGACCTTGTCGATCTTGTTGTAGACCAGCAGCTGCGGGATCTCGCCGGCGCCCACTTCGGCCAGCACCGCGTCGACCTGGGCGATGCGCTCGGCGCGCAGCGGGTCGGAGGCGTCGACGACGTGCAGCAGCAGGTCCGCTTCGCGCGCCTCGCTCAGGGTGGAGCGGAACGCGGCGACCAGTTCGTGCGGCAGGTCGCGGACGAAGCCGACGGTGTCGGCGATCGCCACGGTGCCGCCGGGCAGTTCGAGGCGGCGCACGGTGGGATCGAGGGTGGCGAACAGTTTGTCCGCGGCATAGGCGCCGGCGCCGGTCAGGGCGTTGAACAGCGTCGACTTGCCGGCGTTGGTGTAGCCGACCAGCGCGATGCGCGGGATTTCGCTGCGCACCCGGGCGCGGCGCATCTGGTTGCGCTGCACCTCGACCTTGTCGAGCCGCTTCTGCAACTGCTCGACGCGCTTCTGCAGCAGCCGGCGGTCGGTTTCCAGCTGGGTTTCACCCGGGCCGCGCAGGCCGATCGAGCCGCCGCGCTGGCGCTCCAGGTGGGTCCAGCCGCGCACCAGGCGCGTGGACATGTGGCGCAGCTGGGCCAGTTCGACCTGCAGCTTGCCCTCGGCGCTGCGCGCGCGCTGCGAGAAGATGTCGAGGATCAGGCCGGTGCGATCGACCACGCGCCGCTGCAGCACCTTTTCCAGGTTGCGCTCCTGGCCGGGCGTGAGCGGATGGTTGACCAGCACCAGGTCGGCGCCGCTGGCCTCGGCCGCGGCCTTCACCTCGTCGAGCTTGCCGCTGCCGATCAGGGTCGCGGGATTGGGCCGGTCGATGCGGGCGTTGACGACGGTCGCCACGGAGGCGCCGGCCGAGCGCGCGAGGTCGCCGAATTCCTCCAGCGCACCCTCGTCCGGCGGCCCGCCGGCGTGGGGCTGGATCAGCAGGGCGTGCTCGCCCTTGCGGGAACGTTCGAACAGCGTGGTCGGCATCGTGGGCCCGGTTCTGGATCAGGGTCCGGATATGGCGGCGCCGACCCGCCGACGCAAGCCTATTCGGCCTCGTCGCCGCCCTCTTCTTCGCCGCTGTCGCCGTTCTCGTCGTTTCCGGCAGGCTGGACGTGGCCGCCACCGGGTCCCACGCGCACGTTGCGCGCCGGCACCACGGTCGAGATGGCGTGTTTGTAGACCATCTGGCTGACGGTGTTGCGCAGCAGCACCACGAACTGGTCGAAGGACTCGACCGTGCCCTGCAGCTTGATGCCGTTGACCAGGTAGATCGACACCGGCACGCGCTCGCGCCGCAGCGCGTTCAGGAAAGGATCCTGCAAAGATTGCCCCTTGGACATGTGTTCCCCCAGCTTGGTTATTGTTGTTCTGGCTTGCGCCCCGCATCGCCCGACCCGTTCCCCACGGCGGCGACAAGGTCGATGTTATACAACAGTTCAGG
>DATCYC010000330.1:0-4016 GCA_036570525.1 Luteimonas sp. | reverse complement strand
AGCCGCTCCTGCAAGGTCAAAAAACGGTCAGGAAGCCGCCTTCGACTTCGCCAGCTTCAGCCATGTGTCGACCACGGTATCCGGGTTGAGCGACAGGGACTCGATGCCTTCGTCCATCAGCCACTGCGCCAGGTCCGGATGGTCGCTCGGGCCCTGGCCGCAGATGCCGACGTACTTGCCCTTGGCGCGCGCGGTCTTGATCGCCATCGACAGCAGCTTCTTCACCGCCGGGTCGCGTTCGTCGAACAGGTGGGCGACGATGCTCGAGTCGCGGTCCAGGCCCAGGGTGAGCTGGGTCAGGTCGTTGGAGCCGATCGAGAAGCCGTCGAAGATCTCGAGGAACTCCTCCGCCATCAGCGCGTTCGACGGCACCTCGCACATCATGATGATCTTCAGGGCCTTCTGTCCGTCGGAATGCTGGCCCTGCTTGAGGCCGTTGCTCTCCAGCACCTCGACCACCTTGCGGCCCTCGTCGAGGGTGCGCACGAAGGGGATCATGACCCACAGGTTGTCCAGGCCCATCTCGTCGCGCACCTTGCGCACGGCCTTGCACTCGAGCGCGAACGCGTCTGCGAACGACGGATCGACGTAGCGGCTTGCGCCGCGGAAGCCGATCATCGGGTTCTCCTCGTGCGGTTCGAAGTTCTCGCCGCCGATGAGATTGGCGTACTCGTTGGACTTGAAGTCCGACAGGCGCACGATCACCGGGTTCGGCGCGACCGAAGCGGTCAGCGTGGCGATGCCCTCGGCGAGGCGGTCGACGTAGAAGCTGACGGGATCAGCGTAGCCGGCGGACTTCTCGTCGATCTTCTTTTTCGTCGCCGCGTCCTGGCGGTCGTACTGCAGCAGCGCGTTGGGGTGCACGCCGATGTGCGCGGCGATGATCATCTCCAGCCGCGCCAGGCCGATGCCGGCGTTGGGCAGTTGGCCGAAGTCGAACGCGCGCTCGGGGTTGGCGACGTTCATCATGATCTTCAGCGGCGCTTCGGGCATGTGCGAAAGATCGGTGGTGATGCGCTCGAAGGGCAGGGTGCCGGCATAGATGAAGCCGGTGTCGCCCTCCGCGCAGCTCACGGTGTATTCCTTGCCATCCTCGATCAGGTCCAGCGCGTTGCCGGTGCCGACCACGGCGGGCACGCCCAGCTCGCGCGCAATGATCGCGGCGTGGCAGGTGCGGCCGCCGCGATTGGTCACGATTGCCGCCGCGCGCTTCATCACCGGCTCCCAGTCGGGATCGGTCATGTCGGCGACCAGCACGTCACCGGGCTGCACGCGGTTCATGTCGTCGAGCGTGCGCACCACGCGCGCCACGCCGCTGCCGATCTTCTGGCCGATCGCGCGGCCCTCGACGACCACGTCGCCGCGCTTTTCGAGCTGGAATCGCTCGATCTGCGTGGCCTTGGCGCGCGACTTCACCGTCTCCGGGCGCGCCTGCACGATGAACAGCTTGCCGCTGACGCCGTCCTTCGCCCACTCGATGTCCATCGGACGCTGGTAGTGCTTCTCGATCACCAGCGCCTGCTTCGACAGCTCGTGCACGTCGTCGTCGCTGAGCGAGAACCTGTTGCGCAGTTCGGCCGGCGTGTCCTCTGTGCGCACGCGCTCCCCGGGCGTGTCGGAGTACACCATGCGCAGCTGCTTGCTGCCCAGCGAGCGGCGCAGGATCGCGGGCTTGCCCTTGGCGAGGGTGGGCTTGTAGACGTAGAACTCGTCCGGGTTGACCGCGCCCTGCACGACCATCTCGCCCAGTCCGTAGCTCGAGGTCACGAACACCACGTCGCGGAAGCCCGACTCGGTGTCGAGGGTGAACAGCACGCCCGACGCGCCCACGTCCGAACGCACCATCAGCTGCACGCCCGCGGACAGGAACACGTCCTCGTGCTTGAAGCCGTGGTGCACGCGGTAGGCGATGGCACGGTCGTTGTAGAGGCTGGCGAAGACTTCCTTGACCTTGCGCACGACGTCGTCGGCGCCGGTGACGTTGAGGAAGGTTTCCTGCTGGCCGGCGAAGGAGGCGTCGGGCAGGTCCTCGGCGGTCGCGGACGAACGCACCGCCACGGCCACGTCGCCGCCTCTGTTCTCATTGCACAGCTGCGCGTAGGCCTTGCGGATGTCGGCGTCGAGCTCCGGCTGCAGCGGCGCGTCGATGACCCAGCCGCGGATCTCCCCGCCGGCAGCGGTCAGCGCAGGCACGTCCTCGACGTCCAGCGACGCCAGCCGGTCGAAGATGCGCTGGTGCAGGGTGTTGTGGGCGATGAAGTCCCTGAACGCATCCGCCGTGGTCGCGAAACCGCCGGGAACCGAGACGCCGAGCCCGGCAAGCTCGCCGATCATCTCGCCAAGCGAGGAATTCTTGCCGCCGACCTGGGCCAGGTCGGTCAGTCGAAGGTCGTGCAGCCACAGGATGTTTTTGGTGGAAGCGAGGGCGCTCAAGACGGGCACTCCGGGTTGTGCAGGCGGTGGAGGAAAACGGGGAAGGGCAGGCGAAGCCGGCCGAAGTTGGCTATTTTAGCCGCCAGAGCGGGGAAGCGGCCAAGATCCGGCCAGCCGCCGCGCATTGGCGCCGTGGCCATTTCCACGGGAATCCATGGGAAAACGTTTACGCATGTCCGATACGCGCCCGGTTTTCTACGTTTCCGACGGCACCGGCATCACCGCCGAGACCATCGGCCACAGCCTGCTGACCCAGTTCGCCGACGCCCGCTTCAGCACCGACCGCATTCCCTTCGTCGACAGCCCCGAACGGGCGCGCGAGGCCGCCGACCGCATCCGCGCCAAGGGTGAGTCGGTGGGGATCCGGCCAGTCGTGGTGAGTTCCTGCGTCGACCCGGAGCTCACGGAACTGATTTCCGAGAGCGGGGCGCTGGTCCTGGACATCTTCGCGCCGTTCATCGGGCCGATGGAGCGCGAGCTGGGCCAGCAGCGCAAGTCCTCGGTCGGGCAGGCGCACGGCATGGTCGATTTCGAGACCTACCACGCCCGCATCAACGCGATGAACTACGCGCTGACCCACGACGATGGCATCGCGATCAACTACGACGACGCCGACCTGATCCTGGTCGCGGTTTCGCGAGCCGGCAAGACGCCGACCTGCGTCTACCTGGCGCTGCACTACGGCGTGCGCGCGGCGAACTATCCGCTGACCGAGGAAGACCTCGAGCACGACCGCCTGCCGCCGCGCCTGCGCCCCTACCGCAACAAGCTGTTCGCGCTGAGCATCGACCCCGAGCGCCTGCACCAGATCCGCCAGGAGCGGCGCCCGGACTCGCACTACGCGAAGCTGGAAACCTGCAAGCGGGAAGTGGCCGCGGCAGAAGCCCTGTTCCGGGCCGAGCGCATCCCGGTGCTGAGCACCACGCACAAGTCGATCGAGGAAATCGCGAGCACCGTGCTGACAACGCTCGGCATCCAGCGCGGGATGTTCTGAGGTCCCGCCGCCGCGTCCGCGCCTGCCGTAGCAGCGTCCTGAAGTGCGCGCGAAGAGTTCTCACGTTAGGCGCGGCGCTGCATTCCGTCAATGCTGCCGCGCCGTCGCTCGTACGTGTAGCATCGGGGCATGTCCCGAGTCCCCGTCACCGACCGCGCTGCACGCATTCCGAAGCTGACCCGCTTCGGCTGGCTGATGGGTCTGTACGCGGAAAACTTCACCCGCCTGACGCGGCTGTTCGAACCGGCCGACCTTGCCCCCGGGCGCTACGCGTCATCGATCGGCGATGGCCTCGACCTGCGCGTCGACGTCATCGAACAGCACGCCTACACGACCGAGCTGCGCCTGACCTACGCGCTGCGCGACCCGGTGACCGGCGAGCCCGATCCCTCGGCCTTCCTGCGCCTGTACCGCGACGCGCGCCAGGTGGAAGCAACGCATTGCTACGTCGGCCGCCGCTGGCAGGACGTGATCGGCATGTATCCGCCGCCGGCGGAAGTGGTCGGCCATCGCATGCGGATGAACACCTTCCTCGGCAAGTGGCTGCAGTACCTGGCCGAAAGCGGCCACGGCGTGGCCACGCTGCGCC
>DATCYC010000329.1:0-2736 GCA_036570525.1 Luteimonas sp. | reverse complement strand
CCGGTGTTGGGGCCGGTGTCGCCGTCGCCGACGCGCTTGTGGTCCTGCGAGGTCGCCATCGGCAGCGCGAAGCGGCCGTCGACCATCGAGATGAAGCTGGCTTCCTCGCCGTCGAGGAACTCTTCGATCACCACGCGCGCGCCCGCTTCGCCGAAGGCGTTGCCGGCGAGCATGTCGGTCACCGCGGCCTCGGCTTCGGCCAGGGTCATCGCCACGATCACGCCCTTGCCGGCGGCCAGGCCGTCGGCCTTGATCACGATCGGCGCGCCCTTGTCGCGGATGTATGCGAGCGCGTCGTCCAGCTGCGTATGGACGGCGTAGTGCGCGGTGGGGATACCGTGGCGGGCAAGGAAATCCTTGGCGAAGGCTTTGCTTCCCTCCAGCTGCGCGGCGGCGGCGGTGGGGCCGAAGATGCGCAGGCCCTCGGCACGGAAGCGGTCGACGATGCCGGCGACCAGGGGTCCTTCCGGGCCGACGACGGTGAGCGCCACGCCTTCGTCGCGCGCGAGCGCGAGCAGGCCGTCGATGTCGGTGGCGGCGACGTCGGCGTTGCGGCATTTGCCTTCGGTCGCGGTGCCGGCGTTGCCGGGGGCGACGAGCACTTCATCGACGCGCGAAGATTGCGCCAGCTTCCACGCCAGTGCGTGTTCGCGTCCGCCGGCGCCGATGACGAGGAGTTTCATGCGCGGATCTCCAGGAATCGCTTGCATCAATGCCGGAAATGGCGGACGCCGGTGAACACCATCGCGATGTCGTGCTCGTCGGCCGCGGCGATCACTTCCTTGTCGCGCATCGAGCCGCCCGGCTGGATCACCGCGCGGATGCCCGCGGCGGCGGCGGCGTCGATGCCGTCGCGGAACGGGAAGAAGGCGTCGCTCGCCATCACCGAACCCGGCACGACGAGCCCGGCCTCCTCGGCCTTGAGCCCGGCGATCTTCGCGCTGACCACGCGGCTCATCTGGCCGGCGCCGATGCCGATGGTGCGCTGGTCCTTGGCGTAGACGATGGCGTTGGACTTGACGAACTTGGCGACGCGCCAGGCGAACAGCAGCGTGTCGAGTTCGGCGTCGCTCGGCGCACGCTTGCCCGCCACCTTCAGCTCGTCGCGCGCGACCTCGCGGTTGTCGCTGTCCTGCATCAGCAGGCCGGAGCCGACGCGCTTGACGTCGACGTTGTTGCGGCCATCGCCGTGCGGGATCTTCAGCACGCGCACGTTGGCCTTCTTCTTCGCGTAGTCCAGCGCTGCGGGCTCGTAGTCCGGCGCGATCAGCACCTCGACGAACTGCCGGTCGAGGATCACCTTCGTCGTGGCCGCGTCGAGCGTGGTGTTGAAGGCGAGGATGCCGCCGAAGGCCGACGTGGGGTCGGTTGCATAGGCGAGTTCGTAGGCGTCGCCGCAGGCTGCGCCCATCGCCACGCCGCATGGATTGGCGTGCTTGACGATCACGCAGGCCGGCGCATCGAACTGGCGCACGCATTCCCACGCCGCGTCCGCGTCGGCCAGGTTGTTGTAGCTCAGCTCCTTGCCCTGCAGTTGGACGAACGTGGCGAGCGTGCCCGGCACCGGGTACAGGTCGCGGTAGAACGCGCCGCGCTGGTGCGGGTTCTCGCCGTAGCGCAGGTCGGCGACCTTGATGAAGCTGCCGTTGGCCTGGCCCGGGAACATGCTGCGGGTGCCGTCGTCGCCGAGCGAGGAGAGATAGTCGCTGATGCAGGCGTCGTACTGCGCCACGCGGTTGAACGCGGCCACGGACAGCGCGAAGCGCGTTCTTGCCGACAGCGTGCCGTCGTTCCCGTCGAGCTCGTCGACGATGCCCGCGTACTGCGCGGGATCGGTCGCCACCGCGACGCGGGCGAAGTTCTTCGCCGCCGAGCGCAGCATCGCCGGGCCGCCGATGTCGATGTTCTCGACGATCTCGTCCAGGGTGCTCGCCGGGTCGGCCGAAACCTTCTCGAACGGGTAGAGGTTGAGCACCAGCAGGTCGATCGGCGCGATGCCGTGCTCGGCCATCACCGCGTCGTCGGTGCCGGCGCGGCCGAGCAGTCCGCCGTGCACGACCGGGTGCAGGGTCTTGACCCGCCCGTCCATCATTTCCGGGAAGCCGGTGGCCTCGGACACGTCGCGCACCGGCAGCCCGGCGTCGCGGATCGCCTTCGCGGTGCCGCCGGTCGACAGCAGGTCGACGCCGCGCGCAGCGAGTGCGCGGGCGAGGTCGACCAGGCCGGTCTTGTCGGACACGGAGAGCAGGGCGCGGCTGATTTTCACCGGTGTGGCGGACGAATGTGCGGGCATGGCGACAAGGCGGTGCGGTGGGGGCGATATTGTAGTCTGCGGGCCTGCCGCGGGCAGTGCCGGCCTTTGTAGGAGCGCACTCGGGCGCGACCGGGTTTCGCCGGTAAAGCTTCGCGCCCAAGTGCGCTCCTACACACGACGATTGGCATGGAACGGAGATGGCAACGCATGCATCCGAACGAATCCGGCCAGGCAACGCGCGCCGCGCACGCGGTCTCGCTGCTGTGGGGCTTCGCCGAGGCGACGGTGTTCTTCGTGGTGCCGGACGTGTGGATCAGCCGGCGGGCGCTGTCGTCGTGGCGGGCGGCGCTCCGCGGCTGCGGATTCGCGCTGGCCGGCGCGCTGGTCGGTGGCGTGCTGCTGTATTTCGCCGGCCGGCACCATGAGGCGGCCCTGCTGGCGCTGTTCGAGCGCCTGCCGGCGATCGGGCCCGGGCTGGTCGC
>DATCYC010000328.1:0-4138 GCA_036570525.1 Luteimonas sp. | reverse complement strand
ACGGCCCGGAACCAGCGCGGCGCGCGGCCGGTGATCGCGCGCAGCACCTCCTGGCACTGCATGATCTCGCGCCGCATCCGCGCCGGCCCCAACGCCCAGAACCAGGCCTGCGGATGGCCGTGGCTGTGGTTGCCGATGCCGTGTCCGCGCGCCGCGATCCCGCGCACCAGGTCCGGGCGCGCGGCGGCGCGCTCGCCGACCAGGAAGAACGTCGCCTTCGCCCCGTGCGCTTCGAGCAGGTCGAGCAGCGCCGGCGTGTCGTCGGAAGGGCCGTCGTCAATCGTCAGCCACACGCGCCTGTCGGTGACCGGAAGATGCGACAGCACCGGCCCGTACATCGCCGAGCGCGGCCGCAGCGCGCCCCAGAGGAAGGCCAGGTGGACGGCGACCAGCAGCGGCAGGCCGATCTGCCAGCCCAGCTGCCACCACGCCAGCGCCACGGCCAGGTGCGCGGCCAGCAGCACCCAGATCCATGCCGAAGACGCGCGCGGGACGCGGTGCAGGGACGGCAGCGGCTCGCGGATCGCACTCATCGGTGGATGATGCCACGCCGCGTTAAAATGTCCGGATGAACATTGAAATCCGGGACCTGTCCCCCGCCGAAGCCGACGCCCGCCTGCGCGAAGGCACCCTCACCATCGTCGACGTGCGCCCGCCGCAGGAGCGCGAACTGGCGGCCATCGCCCTGCCCTATGCGGTGCTCGACGCCGGCGGGCTCGAGAGCCTGCTGGCCCAGCCCCGCGACCTGCCGCTGGGCTTCCTCTGCCACCACGGCGGGCGCAGCGCGCAGGCGGCCGACCACTTCCACGCGCAGGGTTTCAACGAGGTTTTCAACATCGCCGGCGGCATCGACGCCTGGGCGCAGGACGTGGATCCGTCGGTCCCGCGCTACTGAATCCTGCGCGATCCGCGCTGTAGGAGCGCACTCGGGCGCGACCCGAGGTCGACCCGAAAGCGGTCGCGCCCGAGTGCGCTCCTACACGGCCTTGTTGCAATCGCGCTGGCGGTGCGCGGCTAGAAGCCGCCGCCGGCGTCGAGCCAGGCCTGTTCTTGCGGCGTGTTTTCGCGGCCGAGCTCGCGATTGCGATGCGGGAAGCGACCGAAACGTTCGATCACCTCCTTGTGCGCGACCGCGTACTTCATGTACTCGGGATCGATGGCGCGCGTCAGCTCGATGCAGCGCAGCTGGTCGGCCATGTCCTCGGAATGCTCGAACGGCAGGTACACGAACACCCGTAGCGCCGGGTCGACCTGCGTGTCGAAACCGGCGTCGACCGCGCGCGTGGCGTAGCGCCGCGCCAGCGGGTCGGTGGCGTAGGCGTGGCCGCTGCCACGGAAGCAGTTGCGCGGGAACTGGTCGAGCAGCAGGAGCAGCGCCAGCGCGCCGTCGGCGCTGTCCATCCAGGGTTCCAGCTCGCGCCGGGCGGCGGCCCAGTGGGCGTCGACGAACTCTTCACGGAAGCGCGCGTCGAAGGCGTCGTCGCGCGCGAACCATTTGCCAGGGCCGGCGTCGCGCCAGAAGTCGATGACGTGTCGGGGGGTGGTGGCCACGGGGGCTCCGGGTCAGGAGGGAGCCCGGAGTCTAACGTGGTGGCATCAAGCCCTTCCTGCGAGGCGGGAGAGGGTTGGGTTGAGGGGTGTGTCGGTTGCCACGCAGGTCTGGCGAAAAGCCGGACCCTCACCCTGCGCTTCGCGCCTCCCTCTCCCGCTGCGCAGGAGAGGGGCTTTGGATCGCGGGGGCCTCGAGCCCTCTCCCGCTGCGCAGGAGAGGGGCTTTCGCCGCGGCTATTTGGCCAGCTCGTTCCACAGGAACGTGTAGTTCAGCGCCCACACGTGCGCCGACTGCTTGTTGGTGGCGCCGGCGCCGTGGCCGCCTTCGGTGTTCTCGTAGTAGCGCACGTCCTTGTCGGCGGCGAGCATCTTGGCCGCCATCTTGCGGGCGTGGCCGGGGTGCACTCGGTCGTCGCGGGTGGTGGTCCAGATGAAAGTCGCCGGGTAGTCCTGCGCGGGGTCGAACAGCTGGTACGGCGAGAACGTCTTGATGAATTCCCAGTCGGCGGTGTCCGGATCGCCGTACTCGGCCATCCACGAAGCGCCGGCCAACAGGTGGCTGTAGCGCTTCATGTCCAGCAGCGGCACCTGGATCACGATCGCGCCGAACAGCTCCGGGTACTGGGTCAGCATGTTGCCGGCGAGCAGGCCGCCGTTGCTGCCGCCCATCGCGGCCAGGTGCTGCGGCGAGGTGATCTTGCGCGCGACAAGATCCTTCGCCACCGCGGCGAAGTCCTCGTAGGCCTTGTGCCGCTTTTCCTTCAGCGCGGCCTGGTGCCAGCGCGGGCCGTATTCGCCACCGCCGCGGATGTTGGCGACCACGTACACGCCGCCGCGCTCCAGCCAGCCCTTGCCGACCGTGCCCGAGTACGACGGGGTCAGCGAGATCTCGAAGCCGCCGTAGCCGTACAGCAGGGTCGGCGCGCTGCCGTCGAGCGCCTGGTCCTTCCGGTGCACGATGAAGTACGGCACGCGGGTGCCGTCCTTGCTGGTGGCGAAGTTCTGCTCGATCACGTCCTTCGACGCGTCGAAGAACACCGGCATGGTCTTGAGCACTTCCGGCTCGGCCTTGCCCGGGCTCTCGGCCAGCATCAGCGTGGTCGGGGTGAGATAGTTGGTGGTGGTGATCCAGACCGCATCGCTCTCGTCGGCATCGACCGCGCCGATGCTGGTGGTGCCCAGTTCCATGTCGCCGATCTTCAGCGGCGTGGACGTCCAGCCGTCGGCGCCGTGGCGAACCACGGACAGGCGGTTCTTGACGTCGTCGAGCACGTTGAGCACCAGCTGGTTCCTGGTCATCGTCGCGCCGGCCAGCGAGGTGGTATCGGTCGGTTCGAACAGCACGTCGAAGTCGCGCCCGCCGGCCATGAAGTCGTCGAAGCGGGTGACGATGAACGAGCCGGCCTTGTAGGTCTTGCCGCCGACTTCCCACGGCTCGCGCAGCTCCAGCCCCAGCCATTCGCGCTGCACCGACTTCTGCGCCGAGTTGGGCACGTCGACCTTGGTCAGCTTGCCGTCCTTGCCGCGCAGGTACAGTTCGTTGTTGTAGAAGGCGAGCGCGCGGTACACGAAGTCGCGCTCGTAGCCGGGCGTGTCGTCGTGGCCGGCGCCGATCGCCATGTCGGTGGCCTTGCCTTCGTAAACCAGCGTCGCCGACTCGAGCGGCGTGCCGCGCTTCCACTCCTTGACGATGCGCGCGTAGCCGGATTCGGTCATCGAACCGGGGCCGAAGTCGGTGGCCACGTACACGGTGTCGCGGTCGATCCAGCCCAGGCTGCCCTTGGCCTCCGGGCGCTGGAAGCCGCCTTCCACCCACTGCTTCGTGGTCAGGTCGAACTCGCGGGTCACGTCGGCGTCGGCGCCGCCGCGCGAGAGCGCGACCAGGCAGCGGGTGTAGTCCGGGCGCAGGCAGTCGGCGCCGTGCCAGACCCAGTTCTCGCCTTCGGCCTTGTTCAGCGCGTCGAGGTCGAGCAGGGTTTCCCACTTCGGCTCGTCCTTGCGGTATTCCTCGAGCGTGGTGCGGCGCCAGATGCCGCGCTCGTGCTGCGCGTCCTGCCAGAAGTTGTAGTAGTACTCGCCGCGCTTGCCGACGTAGGGGATCTTGGCGTCGGAATCGAGCACGGCGAGGATGTCGGATTCGAGCTTGTCGAAGCCCGGCGCGCCGGCCAGTTCGGCTTCGGTGCGGGCGTTTTGCTCGCGCACCCAGGCCAGCTGCCTGTCGCCGGTGACGTCTTCCAGCCACAGGTACGGGTCGGCGGCCGTGGCCGGCATGGCGTCCTCCTTGGGTGCGTTTTCGTCGGCCTGCGCGGCGGCAGTGGCGGGCACACCGGCCAGGCCGGCGGCAGCCGCGAGTCCCGCGGCAAGGCAAACGTGCGACAGCTTCGGCATCGGGATCCCCCGTCGATATGGTGTTGGTCGAAACCGGCCACGCTAGCACAGGCGCGCGCGGCGATTGGATGCGAGTCGCGCGGCTTTCGGGCGCAGGCGGGGTTCAAGCCGCGCGCGGCAGTCTCGGCACGGCCGGCACCGGGCGGCGGCGCGCCTGGGTGGTGCCCGGCCGGCGCCGCCGCATGGCCGGTGACGAGTC
>DATCYC010000327.1:0-1645 GCA_036570525.1 Luteimonas sp. | reverse complement strand
AAAACTAGGCTCTCACTCTCATGGCAGTGCGGCCTAACAGTTCGTTCAAGCCGAACGCGCTTCGCTACACCAACAACATGGCACAACAGCTTGCCATGTTGTTGGCTCCGCTACGCACGTCGGCTTAACTCAAGCGTTAGGCCGCAGGAGCAACATCTTTGCCGCGTAATGTTCTTTTCATCTGCAGTCGCAACAGGCTCCGAAGCCCCACTGCTGAGCAAGTCTTTGCAGAAGCTTCAGGTATCGAGACGTCCTCGGCAGGCTTGAGCCACGACGCTGCCAATCCAGTCACGCCTGAGCTCTTGGCCTGGGCAGACATCATCTTTGTCATGGAGCGCGTGCACCGCTCTAAGCTATCTGCCAAGTTCAAGACGCACTTGGGCAGCAGACGTGTCATCTGCCTCGAGATCCCGGACAACTTCGCGTTCATGCAGCCGGAGCTGATCGCACTGCTTCAAACCAAGGTTCCGCGCCACTTGCCGTCGGCTTCATCACCGTCGTAGGCTGCGGCCTAACAGTTCGTTCAACCCGAACCCGCTTCGTTCCACCAACAACATGGCAGGTAGAGCTTGCCATGTTGTTGGCTCCACTACGCAGGTCGGGTTAACTCAAGGTGTTAGGCCCCAAAATCACTTTTCAGCTCACCGAACCAAAACCCATGAATGCTACTCGTATACTCGCCCGCTGGATTTGCACCATTGCATTCCTAGCCGTTGGCGTTGCTACGCTACAAGGCTTGGCAATCGTTGTATTCATCATCTGCGGCACATTGGTTCCCGGCGAGCGCATGTTTGGCGATAGCGCTACGCCTTCTTTAGCCGGGGCAATAATACTCTCTGCTATTTCTCTTGCCGCAGTCGTAGTCTTGGCTATTGTTCGGCATAAGCTCGGCAATGCTTCAGCTAAACAGGCTCGGACAGGCGGCGCTGTTGGGGCCTAACAGTTCGTTCAACCCGAACCCGCTTCGTTCCACCAACAACATGGCAGGTAGAGCTTGCCATGTTGTTGGCTCCACTACGCAGGTCGGGTTAACTCAAGCGTTAGGCCTCACAGAGAGAACTCGGAGCAACTCAATGTCGAGCACTAAAGACAGAAAAATTGTTCTATCCACATTGTGGATATTTGTCACATTGAACTATCTCTATTGTGACATCCTCACGCTAATGTCGCCTGAAATGCTGAACTCGCTGATTACGACCGGCGGAGCAGGTGGAATAGATATGAATGAAACCACTTTGCTGGGCGCAGCGATACTGCTGGAGATTCCTATTGGCTTGGTATTGCTCTCCAGAATCTTGAAATATAAAGCTAACCGACTGGCAAATATTATTGCTAGCGTACTCATGACGCTTGTAATGATTGGAACGCTGCTTATGGGGGGCACGAGCTACCACTACATCTTCTTTGCAACTATCGAAATTGCAACTACATTGTTCATTCTCTGGTATGCGTGGACTTGGCCCAAACCAGACCTGTGCACAGGTTAGGCGTACTAGCGTGAGGCCTAACAATTCCCTAGGGAGCTTCCCGTCAACTCCGGTCGCATGACGCTCTCGCCTGTAGCTTGAAGGCGGTTGCTGTTGCTCGTGTTGTGTTGTGTTGCGATGGTGCAACTGCACGCCAGTGCGCTGCGGCAACGGATGCC
>DATCYC010000326.1:0-6800 GCA_036570525.1 Luteimonas sp. | reverse complement strand
CGCGCTGGCTGGAAAAACTGGCCGACGCCATCGAATCGCGGCTGGACGATTTCGCCCACGCCGAAGCGCGCGACGGCGGCAAGCCGTTCGCGCTCGCCCGCGACGTGGAGATCCCGCGCGCGGTGTCGAACCTGCGCTTCTTCGCCCACGCGGCCACGCAGTTTTCCAGCGAATCGCACCACGGCCAGGCCGGGCTGAACTACACGCTGCGCCAACCCCTGGGCGTGGTCGCGACGATCTCGCCGTGGAACCTGCCGCTGTACCTGTTCACCTGGAAGATCGCGCCGGCGCTGGCTGCCGGCAACACGGTGGTCGCGAAGCCATCCGAGATCACTCCGATGACCGCGACGATGCTCGGCGAGCTGGCCGCGAAGATCGGATTCCCCGCGGGCGTGCTCAACATCGTGCACGGGCTCGGCCCGAAGGTCGGCGAGGCGATGGTCGTGCACCCGGCGGTCAAGGCGGTGTCGTTCACCGGCAGCACCACGGTCGGCAAGCGCATCGCCGGTATCGCCGCGCCGATGCTGAAAAAGGTGTCTCTGGAACTGGGCGGCAAGAACCCGACCCTGGTGTTCGCCGACAGCGACTGGCGCGACCAGCTCGACGTCCTGGTGCGCTCGGCGTTCCAGAATTCCGGGCAGATCTGCCTGTGCGGCTCGCGCATCCTGGTCGAGCGCGGCATCTACAACGAGTTCCGCGACGCGCTGGTCGAGCGCGCGCTGGCGCTGCGCGTCGGCGACCCGATGGATCCCGATGCCCGGATGGGCCCGCTGGTCTCGCAGGCGCACTTCGACAAGGTCGCCGCCGCCATCGCCCGTGCCCGCGAGGAAGGCGGCCACGTGCTGTGCGGCGGCAACGCGCTCGACCGGCCCGGCTGGTTCGTCGCGCCAACGGTGATCGAAGGCCTCGGCCCGGACTGTGCGACCAACCGCGAGGAAATCTTCGGCCCGGTCGTGACGCTGCAGCCCTTCGACGACGACGCGCAGGCGCTGGCGCTGGCGAACGCCGGCGACTACGGCCTCGCCGCGTCGATCTGGACCCGCGACCTCAACCGCGCCCACCGCCTCGCCGCGACCATCCACGCCGGCATCGTCTGGATCAACTGCTGGCTGATGCGCGACCTGCGCACCCCGTTCGGCGGCATGGGCCAGTCCGGGCTGGGACGCGAGGGTGGCCTGGAGGCGATGCGATTCTTCACCGAGCCCCGCAACGTGGGCATCCAACTTGGGCAATGAATGATGAAGCGGACTTCCGTGCTGGACTTCCTTGGTGTCGTGCGCATCGTGGGCTACTCGCTGGCTATCGTGCCGGCGCTGATCGCGGTCGTGCTGTACCTCATCGGCCACTGGTGGCCACTCGCGGGCTTCATCGTGGCCCCCTTCCTCGGGCCGGTCATCGCCGGACTCCTTGTGGCGTGGATCGCCTGGCTGTCGCGGATGCTCGTCCGCCGAATGCACTTCGCCAGCCCACAGGACTGATTCCATGAAACAGGCACTCGAAAAACTGCTGCGCAACAACCACGCCTGGGCCGACGGCGTCCGCAACGAAGACCCGCAGTTCTTCGAGCGCCTGTCCGAGCTGCAGGCGCCCAAGTACCTGTGGATCGGCTGCTCCGACTCGCGCGTGCCGGCTAACCAGGTCATCGGCCTGGCGCCCGGCGAAGTGTTCGTCCACCGCAACATCGCCAACGTGATGGTGCATACCGACCTGAACTGCATGTCGGTGATCCAGTTCGCGGTCGACGTGCTGAAGGTGGAGCACATCCTGGTCGTCGGCCACTACGGCTGCGGCGGCGTCGACGCGGCGCTCAACGGCCTGCGCATCGGGCTGTCGGACAACTGGATCCGCCACGTCGGCGACGTCGCGCAGAAGCACGCGACGCTGCTGGGAGGCTTCCCGGCCGAGCAGCGCGCCAACCGCCTGTGCGAACTCAATGCGATCGAGCAGGCCGAGAACGTGTGCCTGACCACCGTCGTGCAGGACGCCTGGGCGCGCGGGCAGAAACTATCGGTGCATGGCTGGGTGTACAGCCTGCACGACGGCCGCGTGCGCGAGCTGGGCATGGACGTGGACTCGCCTGCGGTGCTGGACACGGTGTATCGGGCCGCGCTGGAAAAGCTGCGCGAGCGGCAGGGAGAAGCCGCGTGAGCCGTGGCATCGACGCCGGCAGCGCGCCGCGCCCGGTCGGGGCATATCCGCATGCGCGCCGCGTCGGCAACCTGCTGCTGCTTTCCGGCATCGGCCCACGCGATCCGGCCAGCAACGCCGTGCCCGGCAACGAACACGATGCCGATGGCAAGCTTGTCGCCCACGACATCGCCGCGCAGACGCGCGCGGTGTTCGCCAATGTACGCGCGGTGCTCGGGGCCAGCGGCGCGCGCTGGGAAGACCTGGTCGACGTGACCGTCTACCTCACGGACATGGCAAGCGATTTCAAGGCCTACAACGCGGTCTGGGCCGAGCACTTCCCCGACCCGGCCAGCGCGCCCTGCCGCACCACGCTCGGCATCGACGCGCTGCCCACGCCAATCGCGATCGAACTCAAGTGCATCGCGGCTTTCAAGGAGTAATCCATGCTGCCCATTCCACTGAACCTGCAGGCCTGGATCGAGGAACACCGCCACCTGCTCAAGCCGCCGGTCGGCAACAAGTGCATCTACGACGGCGAGTTCATCGTGATGGTCGTCGGCGGGCCGAACACCCGCACCGACTACCACTGGGATGAAGGCCCGGAGTGGTTCTACCAGCTTGAGGGCGAGATGGTGCTTCGCATCCAGGAGGACGGTGCGCCGCGCGACATCCCGATCCGCGCCGGCGAGATATTCCTCCTGCCGCCGCGCGTGCCGCACTCGCCGCAGCGCATGCCCGACTCGATCGGCCTGGTCATCGAACGCAAGCGCCTGCCGCACGAGGACGACGGACTGATGTGGTTCTGCGAACAGTGCAACCACAAGCTGTACGAGGAGTACTTCTTCCTGAATGACATCGAGAAGGACTTCCCGCCGGTGTTCGAACGCTTCTACGCTTCGCGCGAACACCGCACCTGCAAGCAGTGCGGGCACCTGAACCCGGCACCGTCGAAGTACGAGTTCCCGGACACCTGATCCACCTGCGATCCTCCATCCCCGCCCTTGCAGGAGCGGCTTCAGCCGCTCCTGCAAGGGCAACAACAACGCAGAGCGGATCGCCGACAATGCCCGCACACCCGCCAGGAACCGGCCCGTGCTGCGCTCCCTGATCGACCTCAAGCCCCGCGACGTCCCGTTCCGGGTCGCGCTGCGCAACACCATCGCGGTGGTGGCGCCGCTTGCTGTCGGGCTGGCCATCGACCAGGTGCCCGCCGGGCTGGCGATGACCATCGGCGCGATCAACACCATGTTCACCGATCAGCCCGGTCCCTATCGGCAGCGCATGCAGCACATGCTGATGGCTTCGACCGTGGCGGGATTGTCCGCCCTGGTCGGGATCCTGGTCGGCGGACACACGTGGCTGTTCGTGCTGGCGGCCGCGCTGGCCGGCCTGTTCGGCGGCTTGCTGGTGGCGCTGGGGCCGGTGGTCGCACGGGTGGGCATGACCAGCATGATCGTGCTGGTCGTGACCGCCGACCTGCAGGTGCCGATCGTGCATGCGCCGGCCGTGGCCACGCTGATCTTCGCCGGCGGCGTACTGCAGATGCTGATGGCGGTTGCTGCCTGGCCACTGCAACGCTACCGGCCCGAGCGCTTCGCGCTGGCGACCGTGATGCAGCAGCTGGCCGAAGTCGCGCGCAGCCGTCCCGACGCGTCGCAGCCGCCGCCGGTGTCGATGGCGGCCATGGATGCCCTGGAAACCCTGCATGGCGAATACCGCTCGCGCGGCCGGGCGATGCAGTCCTTCCGCATCATCGCCGAGCTGTGCGAACGCGTGCGCATCGACCTGATCGCGCTCGGCGACCTGTACGTGCGGATCGAGGACGCCGGCGCCGTCGGCTGCATCGGCAACGTCCTGGCAGGCGCCGACACGATCCTCGGCCACCTGTCCGAGGCGATGCAGGCCGCGGAGAAGCCGCTGCGCGCCGAGCAGGAAGTCGCCACCCTCGCCGGCCGCGTCGAAGCGCTGGCGCATTCGGTCGACGCCGTCGCCGGCGCCCGCGACCGGCGCCTGCTGCGCATCGCCACGCTGCGTGCCCAGGGGCTGGCCGGCCAGCTGCGCGCGCTGGTGCGCAACAGCGACTGGGCCAGCAGCCGCGGCGAGATTCGCGCCGAACTCGCCGAAGCCAGGCTGCCCGCGGCGCTGCGCCCGGGCAACCCGTTGCAGACGCTGCGCGCCAATCTGGGGCTGTCCTCGGTGGCGATGCGCCATGCGATCCGCTGCGCGGTGTGCCTGGGGATCGCCGTGGCCTGCGAACGCCTGCTGGAGATCCCGCACGGCGCGTGGATCCCGATGACCGCCGCCATCGTGCTGCGACCGGACTTCGGCGGCACCCTGCGCTTCGGCCTGCTGCGCGTGGCCGGCACCTTCGGCGGCCTGCTGCTGACCTCGCTGGTGGTGCACCTGGTGCTCGACAGCGTCGTGCAGTCGCTGCTGCTGATGGCGCTGCTGTGCATCGCCTTCCGCCTGCTGGCCACCGTCAACTACGGCCTCGGCGTGGCGATGCTGACCGGCATGCTGGTGGTGCTTCTGGCGTTCCAGGGCATCGCGCCGGGCGAGGCCATCCACATGCGCGTGCTGGGCACCACGCTGGGCAGCGTGCTGGCCCTGGTCGCGTACATGCTGTGGCCGACGTGGGAAGGCCAGCGCTCCAACGTCGCGCTCGCCAAACTGATCGACGGCTACCGCGCCCACATCCTCGCCGTGCTCGGCAACGACATCGGCGCCCTGCACGAAACCCGCACCGCCGCCCGCGCCGCGCGCACCCGCGTACTGGCCTCGCTCGACCGCATGCGCGCCGAACCCGGGCGCGAACGGGCC
Source organism: Luteimonas sp. (assembly GCA_036570525.1). Lineage (GTDB taxonomy): Bacteria > Pseudomonadota > Gammaproteobacteria > Xanthomonadales > Xanthomonadaceae > Luteimonas. The sequence goes on along the minus strand of DATCYC010000326.1, from coordinate 1,850 downwards.
GCCGAACTGGCAGCGACCGAAGCTTTCCTCGCCAACGCGCACCGCCTGATCCGCACCTCGCTGTCGCTGGAAGCGGCGCTGCGCGACGAGGGCGCGCTGCCGCAACTGCCGGAGCTGTCGGCCTTCGCGGGCGAAGTGGACGACGCCCTCTCGGCCATCGCCGTCGCCCTGCGCGACCGTACGCTGCCGCAGGTGCGCTCACCGCGTCCGGCCGAACGCAAGCTGGCCAAGGCGGTGGCGGACGATCCCGCGCTGGCCACGAGCCACGCCGGGATGGCCATGGCCGACACCTGCGACCGCATCGCCGACAGTATCGACACCCTCGCCCACCTGCTGCGCCAGGCGCGCGAAGCCGACATCGGGGCGGCTCCCGTGGCGGCCGGGTAAACTTGCCGCATGCTCAAGATCGACATCCACGCCCACTACCTGCCGCGCGACTGGCCGGACCTGGCGAAGAAATACGGCGACGACCGCTTCCCGGTCATCCACCACACCGACGACGGCCGCCACCGTATCTACAAGGACGGCAAGTTCTTCCGCGAGATCTGGTCCAACACCTGGGAGCCGCAGCAGCGCATCGACGAGTACGCGCGCTTCGGCGTGCAGGTGCAGGTGATCAGCACCGTGCCGGTGATGTTCAGCTACTGGGCGAAGGCCAACCAGGCGCTCGAACTGCACCAGGCACTCAACGACCACATGGCCGAAACCCTGCGCGCGCACCCGCGCCACTACGCCGGCATCGGCACGGTGCCGATGCAGTCGCCGCGGCTGGCGGTGCAGGAGCTGGAGCGCTGCATCGACCAGCTCGGGCTGCAGGGCGTGCAGATCGGCTCGCACATCGGCGACTGGAACCTCGACGCACCGGAGCTGTTCCCGTTCTTCGAGGCCGCCGCTGACCTGGGCGCGGCGATCCTGGTGCATCCCTGGGACATGATGGGCACCGAGTCGATGCCCAAGTACTGGCTGCCGTGGCTGGTCGGCATGCCGGCCGAACAGTCGCGCGCCGCCTGCTGCCTGGTGTTCGGCGGCGTGCTCGAACGCCTGCCGAAGCTCAAGGTCTGCCTCGCGCACGGCGGGGGCAGCTTCCCCTACACCATCGGCCGCATCGAGCACGGCTTCAACATGCGCCCGGACCTGGTCGCCACCGACAACCCGCGCAACCCGCGCGAGTACCTCGATCGCTTCTTTTTCGACTCCTGGGTCGCCGACCCGCGCGCCCTGCAGTACCTGCTCGACACCTGCGGCGCCGAGCGCGTGATGCTCGGCACCGACTATCCGTTCCCGCTCGGCGAGCAGACGCCCGGCGCCGGCATCGACGCGATGGACCTGGACGAGGCCGGCAAGGCGCGGCTGTTCCACGGCACCGCGCTGGAGTGGCTGGGGCTGCCGAAGTCGCGCTTCTCCTGATGCCTGCAGGAGCGCACCTGGGCGCGACCTGGCTTTCCCGGTAAGGCCTCATCGCGCCCAGGTGCGCTCCTACAGGAAATCGCCGAGCCTGACATGACCGAACTGCACTCCGACACCTACGCACAAGCCCTGGACGCCGCCGACCCGCTGCGCGGCCTGCGCGACGAGTTCCTGATCCCGCAGCACGATGGCCGCGAACAGGCCTACTTCTGCGGCAACTCCCTCGGCCTGCAGCCCAGGACTGCGCGCGCCCACGTCGAGGAGGTGCTGGACAAGTGGGCGCACGAAGCGGTTGAAGGCCACTTCACCGGCCAGGCGCAGTGGATGCCCTACCACGAGCTGGTGCGCGACGGCCTGGCGCGGGTGGTCGGCGCGCAGCCGGCGGAAGTGGTGGCGATGAACTCGCTCACCGCCAACCTGCACCTGATGATGGTCAGCTTCTA
>DATCYC010000325.1:0-2740 GCA_036570525.1 Luteimonas sp. | reverse complement strand
GCGCGACGATGCGCCGCCACCGCCGGTGGGCGGCACGGCGCAGGCGATGGTTGCGCCGCAGGACGTCGCGGCACGGGCGCCGGCTGAAGACAGCGCCGTGGCGCCGCTGCCGGGCGGCGAACTCTCGCCCGAGGTCGTCGTCGACGACGCCCTTCCGGCCACCGCTACGACCGAAGTGCAGGCTGCCCCCACCCAGGCCGAGCTCGACTACGCCGCCATCTACGGCGAGCCGCCCTACGACCCGGTCTACGACGACACGCTTCCGGCGCCGGCGCAGATGCCGCAGAGCTACGACCCCTGGGAGGGGCTCAACCGCCGCGTCCACACCTTCAACAACGCCGTCGACCGCACCATCGCCAAACCGTTGGCCAAGGCCTACGCGAAGGTGGTGCCGCGGCCGATCCGGCTGGGCGTGAGCAACTTCTTCCACAACCTGGGCCAGCCGATCAGCGCGCTCAACGCCCTGCTGCAGGGCAAGCCGAAGCAGGCGGCGCAGTCGCTGGGGCGCTTCGCGCTCAACAGCACGCTGGGCATCGGCGGCATCTTCGACCCGGCCAGCGACGCGAAGCTGCCCAACAAGAGCGAGGACTTCGGCCAGACGCTGGGCGTGTGGGGCTGGAAGACTTCGCGCTACGTCGAGCTGCCGCTGTTCGGCCCGCGCACGGTGCGCGACGCCTTCGGCCTGGTCGGCGATGGCCAGCTGTCGCCGATCCGCCAGGTGGAGGACGACAAGACCCGCGTGTTCCTGCAGGGCCTGCAGCTGGTGGACGTGCGCACGCAGCTGTTCGCCGTCGACAGCATGCGCGCCGGCGCGGTGGACGACTACGCACTGGTGCGCGACGCCTGGCTGCAGCGGCGCAACTACCAGATCTTCGGCGAGCGCGAGCAGGCCATCGACGAGTCTCTGCCCGAGTACCTGCGCGAGGACAGCGCCAACCCGACGGTGCCGGTGGACGCGATGCCGATCATCCCGGGCGCGCCGACGAACTGAGGCATCGTTCCGGGTCGTAGCCCGGGCAAGCGAAGCGCACCCGGGGATTACGACATCCGTCCCGGGTGCGCTTCGCTTACCCGGGCTACGTCATGCGGCCCTGTGGGAGCGGCCATGGCCGCTCCCACCAAAACACAACGGGGTGGGTTACTCGCCGTCGGCGTCCAGCAGCTTCTGCGCATCGGCGCCCGGCAGTGTCTCCACGCCCTTGAGCTGGCGTTCGATCGCGCGCGTGCGCACGCCGGCGGCCTTGATGCTGTTCTGCACGGTGTCCAGCTGCCCGTGCGCCTTTTCCAGCACGCCGGCGAACTTGCCGAACTCGGCCTTCACCGCACTCAGCAGCTGCCACACCTCGCTCGAGCGCTGCTCGATCGCCAGCGTGCGGAAGCCCATCTGCAGGCTGTTGAGCAGCGCCAGCAGCGTGGTCGGGCCGACCAAGGTGACGCGGAACTCGCGCTGCAAGCCGTCGAACAGGCCGGGCCGGCGCAGCACTTCCGCGTAAAGCCCTTCGGTAGGCAGGAACAGCAGCGCGAAGTCGGTGGTGTGCGGCGGCGCCAGGTACTTGTCGCGGATGCGCCTGGCTTCCACCCGCACCTGGCGCTCGAGCGCGGTCGATGCCGCGGCCACGGCGTCGACATCGGCGCGGTCCTGCGCGTCCATCAGCCGCTCGTAGTCCTCGCGCGGGAACTTGGCGTCGATCGGCAGCCGGATCGGCTGGTCGGCGTGGGTGCCGGGCAGCTTCACCGCGAACTCCACCCGCTCGCTGCTGCCGGGCACGGTGACGCAGTTGGTCTCGTACTGCTCGATCGTCAGTACCTGCTCGAGCAGCGCGCCCAGCTGCACCTCGCCGAAGGTGCCGCGGGTCTTGACGTTGCCGAGCACGCGCTTGAGGTCGCCGACGCCGACCGCCAGCTGCTGCATCTCGCCCAGGCCGCGCTGCACCGCTTCCAGGCGCTCGGAGACGAGCTTGAACGACGCGTCCAGGCGGGTGTTGAGCGTGGACTGCAGCTTTTCATCGACGGTGGCGCGCATCTGTTCGAGCTTCGATGCGTTGTCGGCCTGCAGCTTCTGCAGCTGCGACTCGAGCGTGGTGCGCATCTCGCCGATGCGCTGCTCGTTGCGCTGGGTCAGCTCGGCCAGGCGCTGGCCGAGGGTGTCGGCGAAGCGCTGCTGCAGGTCGGCGCCTTCGGTGCGCGCCTTGCGGGCGTCCTCGGTCAGCGCCTCGCGCAGCACGTCCAGGCGCTGGTCGGTGCGGGCGCTGAACTCGGTCAGGCGCGCGCCGAAGCCGTCGATGCGCTGCGCCTGCGCGGTCGACAGGCTGTCGAGCTGCTGGCGCAGCTCGCCGCGGCCGTCGCGCTGCTCCTCGCGCAGAGCCGCCTCAAGCGCGCGCCCGGGCTTGCGCAGCAGCAGCACGACCAGCAGGACGATCGCCGCGCACACGGCGACCAGCAACAACAGCAGGAGTTGGGTGTCGGACATGCCGCCAGTGTAAGCGTCCCGGTCGCAGCGAACGCGACCCTTTTTGCCAGCCCGGTGGGCGGTATGTCAGGGCTCGCCCTTCGCCAGCGGTTGCGCCACGTCGCACGGCTCGTCGCCGGTCGCGGCATAGTGCTGCAGGATCCACTGCCCGTCGTTCGCGCGGTAGACCCATTCCGTGCGCCCGCCGGAACAACTCAATACCCGCACCATGTTGCCATCCGTTGTCACCGGCGGGAACAAGCCCGGCGTCATTCCGGAGGCAGCCGCGGA
>DATCYC010000324.1:0-2075 GCA_036570525.1 Luteimonas sp. | reverse complement strand
CCCGCCTGCCCGCCCTGCAGCGCGGTCCACGCCAGCGCCAGCAGCGGCGCCAGCACCAGCCCCGCGATCGCCACCGCCGCCCACTGCCATGGCCCTTCGGGCAGCAGCGCCGAAATGCGCAAGTGCGCATCGCGACGCGGTGGCGCCTGCATCCCGCCAGCAGGGGCGACCGCCGTCATCGCCGGGGCCTCAGTTGTCGAAGCCGACCTTGTCGACCAGCACGCTGGCCTCGCGGCGGTGGCGTACCACTTCGGTCAGCGGCAGCGGGTCGACCTGCATTTCACCGAAGCTCGCGACCACCGGGTCGAGTTCGACCCCGGCCTTCACCGGGTATTCGTAGTTGGCGCGCGCGTACAGGCCTTGCGCCTCGTCCGAGACCAGGTATTCCATCAGCGCCACCGCGTTGTCGCGGTTGGGCGCGTGGCGCGCGACCGCCGCGCCGCTGATGTTGACGTGGGTGCCGCCGCCGTCGGTGGCGAACACCGGGCGGATCACCTTGATCGCCTCGCCCCACTGGTGCTGCTCGGAGCCGGGCTCGGCGTTCTTCATGCGCCCGACGTAGTAGGCGTTGGCGATGCCGATGTCGCAGATGCCGGCGAGGATGTCGCGGGCCACGTCGCGGTCGCCGCCGGCGGCCTTGCGCGCCAGGTTGTCCTTGACCCCGCGCAGCCACTTCTCGGTGTACGCGGCGTCGTGGTGGGCAATCATCGCCGCGAACAGGCTGGTGTTGTACGGGTGCTGGCCGGAGCGGATGCAGACCCTGCCCTTCCACTGCGGGTCGGCCAGGTCCTCGTAGGCGAAGGCGTCGAGCTCGAGGTCCCTGTGCGCGTACAGCACGCGGTCGCGCAGCGACAGGGTGAACCACTGGCCGTCCGCGCCGCGCAGGTGGGCCGGGATCGCGGCTTCCAGCACGCCTGAATCCAGCACCTGGGTGTGCCCGGCCTCGACCACGTCGAGCAGGTTGCCGGTGTCGACCGTCATCAGCACGTCGGCCTGCGAGTTCGCGCCCTCGGCGGACAGGCGTTCCATCAGCCCGTCCTTGAGGAACACCGTGTTGACCTCGATGCCGCTCTGGGCGGTGAACGCGTCAAGCAGCGGCTGGATCAGGCCGGGCTCGCGCGTGGTGTAGAGGTTGACCTCGCCGGCGGCGGCTGGCGTCGCGGCGGCGTCGGAGGTGTCAGCCGGCGCCTGTTCGCTGCCGCAGGCGGCGAGCAGGAGCGCGGCGCAGGCCGCTGCGAAGACGGCGCGGGGAGCGCGAGATTTGGGGAACATGCGGAATTCCTCGAAAAAGGGGCGCGCCGCCGTGTGCGGCGCAAGTGCAAATGAGAATTATATGCGTTTGCGCCCCTCGCCTCCAGCCGCGACGCGGCCCTCAGCGTTGCGGAAACAGCAACATCGCATCCCCGTAGGAGAAGAACCGGTAGCGCTCGCGTACCGCGTGTTCGTAGGCGGCGAAGATCCGTGCCTTGCCCGCGAACGCCGACACCAGCATCAGCAGCGTCGATTCGGGCAGGTGGAAGTTGGTCAGCAGCGCGTCGACCGAGCCGATGCGGTAGCCGGGGAAGATGAAGATCCGCGTCTCGCCTGCGAAGGGCTGCAGCCCGCCGTCCACCAGCGCGCTCTCGAGCGCGCGCACCACCGTGGTGCCGACCGCGATGACGCGACCACCTGCGGCGCGCGTGCGTCGCACCTGTTCGACCAGTTCGGCGCCGACGTTGAGCCATTCGCTGTGCATGCGGTGCCGTGCGATGTCGTCCACGCGCACGGGCTGGAACGTGCCGGCGCCCACGTGCAGCGTGACGTGGCCGAACTGCAAGCCACACTCGCGCAGCGCCTGCAGCAGCGCGTCGTCGAAGTGCAGGCCCGCGGTCGGCGCGGCCACCGCACCGACCTTGCGCGCGAACACGGTCTGGTAGCGCTCGTCGTCGTCGGCGCCCGGCTCGCGGCGGATGTAGGGCGGCAGCGGCATGCGGCCGGCATGCAGCAGCCACGATTCCAGCGCATCGTCGACGTGGAAGCGCAGGTGGTAGAACTCGCCGTCGCGGCCGAGCACTTCGGCCTCGCCGCCGGCGTCG
>DATCYC010000323.1:0-2952 GCA_036570525.1 Luteimonas sp. | reverse complement strand
CGCCCGGTCTTGTCCAGGAAGCGCAGGAACTCGGCGCGCGTGCGCGCATCCTCGCGGAAGCCGCCGAGCATCTTCGACGTCACCATGCTCACCCCGCGCTTGTGGATGCCGCGCGTGGTCATGCATTCGTGGGTGGCCTCGACCACCACGCCGACGCCGCGTGGCTTGAGCACGCCTTCGATCACCGTGGCGATCTGCGCGGTCATCTTTTCCTGCACCTGGAAGCGGCGCGCATAGGCTTCGACCACGCGCGCAAGCTTGCTGATGCCCACCACCTTGCCGTCGGGCAGGTAGCCGACGTGGGCCTTGCCGATGATCGGCGCCATGTGGTGTTCGCAGTGGCTCTCGAACTCGATGTCGCGCAGCACGATCATCTCGTCGTAACCGGCAACCTCCTCGAAGGTGCGCTCCAGGTATTCGCGCGGATCGTCGGCGTAGCCGCTGAACCAGTCTCCGTAGGCGTCGACCACGCGCTTGGGCGTGTCGAGCAGGCCCTCGCGAGCCGGATCGTCGCCAGCCCAGCGCAGCAGGGTACGCACCGCGTCCTCGGCCTGCCGGCGGCCGACGCCGTTGCGCTGTTCGTCAGTGTCGGCCATGGCTTCGCTCCCGTGGGTGGATGCGCATGGTAACGCGCGGCGGGCGTGTCGCCTCCAACAGCCTCTGCAGGAAAAGGCGGCCGGTCAATGGCCGCCGCGCTCGACTTCGTCGTGATGGCGCCATCCGTCGCGCACGGCGCCACGGGCCTCGGTCCATTGCAGGCGCGAATCGGCCTTGCGCCGCCGCCATTCGCGCGCAAGCTCCGGTTCGACCTGCTCGAAGCGTTCGTGCGGGTGCTCGTCGCGCGCGACATGGCCGTAGCGGTAGGCCGGTGCGTAGTCGCACCAGTTGCGGCCGGTCGAGTAATAGGGCGCGTCGCGGAACAACGCGCGGTAGTGCGCCTCGTCGTAGCTGTCGGGCTTCTGGCCGGAGTCGGGGTCTGGGGAATGGCGTTGCATGGTCGCGCTTTCGAAGCGTCTCGGGAGTGCCGTATGGAGCGGTAGCTCTTTTCTTCTCGGGGCCGGGGCGGAAAACTCCGGCTGCACGCACAGGCTATCGGCCGCGCGGTCGCGCATTCGTGAAGCTTTGGCGTCGTGGCTGAACATCGTCGCCGGCCGTCTTGCAGTTCGCCGGATGAACCAGGGCAGGCGCTTCCCGCGCGCCGGACCATGACCATCAGCCTTGGCCGCCATCGGCATTGCAGCCCACAATGCGCCGACAACTGTCCGGGAGAGTCCTATCGTGCGCACCCCTTTCGCCCGCAATTCCCTCGCCGTCGCCCTGGCGCTCGCTCTGCCGTTCGCCCTGGTCGCCTGCAAGCAGCCGGCCGCCAACCCCGACACCGCTGCCGCTGCCGCTGCCACCGCCGCCACCAGCGACCAGCAGTCCGAAACGGCGCGCCTGAACGCCTGGTTCGACGAGAAGTACGAGGAGCAGCTGCAGTTCAGCCCGATCCAGCTGACCTTCCTCGGCCGCAAGGAGCTGTACGACCAGATCGACGACATGTCCGAGGCCGGCATCCGCAAGCAGGTGGCATGGCTGCAGGCGTCGGCCGGGGAAATGGAAGGCAAGTTCGACTACGACGCGCTCGACCCCGAGGCGCAGCTGTCGTGGGACCTGTGGAAGAAGCAGGCCGAGCTCGCCCAGGCGGGCCTGCCCTTCCTCGAGGACGGCTATCCGTTCGACCAGATGAACGGCATGCAGAGCCAGGCGCCGATGTTCATGATCAACTTCCACAAGGTCGACGAGGAGTCCGACTACGTCGCCTACGTCTCGCGCCTGCGCAAGTTCGACACGGCCTTCGACCAGCTGCTCGAACGCGGCCGCGCGTCCTCGGCCAGTGACATCCGCCCGCCGAAGTTCGCCTACGAGGGCGTGATCGACCAGTCGCGCAAGGTCATCAGCGGCGCGCCGTTCGACGACGGCAAGGACAGCGCGCTATGGGCCGATGCCCAGGCCAAGGCCGACGCATTGGTGAAGGACGGCAAGATCACCGCCGAGCGCGCCGCTGAACTGAAGGAAGACGCGCGCGACGCGTTGCTGGAAGTCGTCAAGCCCGCCTACGAGCGCGTGATCGCCTTCGCCGAAAGCGAACTGCCCAAGGCCGCGGTGAACCCGACCGGCGTCGGCCAGACCCACCCCGACGGCGCCGCGTACTACGCCTACCAGCTCAAGCGGAACACCTCCACCGACATGACCGCCGAGCAGGTCCACGAGCTCGGCCTGTCGGAGGTCAAGCGCCTGCGCGGCGAGCTTGAAAAGGTGCAGGCGCAGATCGGCTTCGAAGGCGATTTGCAGGCGTTCTTCAAGCACATGCAGGACGACCCCGCGCGCCTGTTCCCCAACACCGACGCCGGCCGCCAGGCCTACATCGACGAGGCGACGCAGAAGATCGACAACATCAAGCAGCACCTGCCCGAGTACTTCGGCCTGCTGCCCAAGGCGGACCTGGTGGTCAAGCGCGTGGAAGCGTTCCGCGAGCAGGACGGCGCCGCGCAGCATTACTACCCGGCCACGCCCGATGGCTCGCGACCGGGCATCTACTACGCGCACCTGTCGGACATGAACTCGATGCCCAAGACCGAGCTCGAGGTGATCGCGTACCACGAGGGCATCCCCGGCCACCACATGCAGATCTCGATCGCGCAGGAGCTCGAGGGCATCCCCAGGTTCCGCACCCAGGCCCGCACCACCGCCTACAGCGAAGGCTGGGGCCTGTACGCCGAATGGCTGGCCAAGGAGATGCCGGGCACGTACCAGGACCCGTATTCGGAGTACGGCCGCCTGATGTCGGAAATGTGGCGCGCGATTCGCCTGGTGGTGGACACCGGCATGCACGCCAAGGGTTGGACCGAACAGCAGGCGGTGGACTACTTCCGCGCCAACAGCTCGGTGCCGGACGCGGCGATCAAGTCC
>DATCYC010000322.1:0-2316 GCA_036570525.1 Luteimonas sp. | reverse complement strand
CGGCCTGCACCCGCCCGGGTGGCGGAATTGGTAGACGCACTAGCTTCAGGTGCTAGCGGGGGCAACTCCGTGGAGGTTCGAGTCCTCTCCCGGGCACCAGGTTGTAGAAAACCCCCGCTTGCGGGGGTTTTTCGCGTGTATGCCCGCGGCCTTCCGGGCCGCCGGGCGCTTGCCGGCCGCCGGCTTCGGGGCTAACTTCAAACCATCTCACCTGATCCGCGGACGACGCGCGCTCAGCCCGTCGTCCCCTTCCGCCTTGGAGTTCGTCATGGCAACACCCGAATCCCCGCGACCGCCGATCGTCATGTCGCGCCTGGACTACGACCGCATCGAGGCGCTGATCGAAAGCGCCAACGATCGCGGCGTCGACACCACCGCGCTCGAGGCCGAAATCACCCGCGCCGACGTCGTGGAGCCGGCGCAGATGCCCGGCGACGTGATCAGCATGAACTCCACCGCCCGCTTCCTCGACGAGAACAGCGGCGAAGAGCGCGAGCTGACCCTGGTCTACCCGCGCGATGCCACCGGCGAACCGGGCAGGGTCTCGATCCTGGCGCCGGTCGGCAGCGCCCTGCTGGGCCTGCGCGTGGGCCAGAGCATCGACTGGCCGATGTCCGGCAACCGCCACATCAACCTGCGCGTGCTGTCGATCAAGTACCAGCCGGAGGCCTCCGGCGAACTGCATCGCTGAGGCTGCGCAACCGGTCGTCACGAAGCCCCCGCCCTGCGGGGGCTTTTTCGTTCCCGGACCACGTAGCCCGGGTAAGCGAAGCGCACCCGGGACATGCGGGCCGAGGGAAAAGCGCTGCGTCTGCAAACTGGTGGGCGGGGGTGCGAATGCCCTTGGGGGCAAATGTCCCCCGGCGTCGGCCTGCGGCCGACGCCTCCTCCTTGATTTTGCCCCCAAGGACATTCGCACCCACGTTCAATCTTGCACCGCGGCCCACAAGCGAAAGACGGGCTGCCCGGCTTTTCCGGCATGCCTGCGATCCGACGCCCGGCGCGACCTGTAGGCCTTCGGGGCGAAATAAAGGGGGAGGCGTCCGCCGCAGGCGGGCGCCGGAGGACATTCGCCCCGAAGGTCTGCAGGTCGCGCCGGGCCAGTCAGGTCACGACGAGGATTGAGATCGGATAGAAAAGCCCCCTTGCCTTCGCATTGGAGGAGGCCAAAGCTCCGATGCAAGCGCCCGGTAGAATTGTCCGATCGCTCCCGATCCAGGCTTCCCCCGCATGACCGACCCCGAAGTCCGCCCCACCTTCCACGGTTTCGAGCAGATCCCGCTGCGCGAGTACGCCGAGCGCGCCTATCTCGACTACTCGATGTACGTGGTGCTCGACCGCGCCCTGCCCTTCATCGGCGACGGGCTCAAGCCCGTGCAGCGGCGGATCATCTACTCGATGAGCGAGCTGGGGCTCGGTGCGACGGCCAAGCCGAAGAAGTCGGCGCGCACCGTCGGCGACGTGATCGGCAAGTTCCACCCGCACGGCGACACCGCCTGCTACGAGGCGATGGTGCTGATGGCGCAGCCGTTCTCGTACCGCTATCCGCTGATCGACGGCCAGGGCAACTTCGGCTCGCAGGACGACCCCAAGTCGTTCGCGGCGATGCGCTACACCGAGTCCAAGCTCACGCCGATCGCCGAGGTGCTGCTGGGCGAACTGGGCCAGGGCACGGTCGACTGGGTGCCGAACTTCGACGGCACGCTCGAGGAGCCGAGCTGGATGCCGGCGCGGCTGCCGCACCTGCTGCTCAACGGCACCACCGGCATCGCCGTGGGCATGGCCACCGACGTGCCGCCGCACAACCTGGGCGAAGTCGTCAGCGCCTGCGTGCGCCTGCTCGACGACCCGGACGCCACGGTGCGGGACCTGTGCGAACACGTGCGCGGACCGGACTACCCGACCACCGCCGAAGTCATCACCCCGGCCGCCGACCTGCTGGCGATGTACGAGACCGGCAACGGCAGCATTCGCGCGCGCGCGACGTTCGCCAGGGAAGGCGCCAACATCGTCATCACCGCGCTGCCCTACCAGGTATCGCCGTCGAAGGTGATCGAGCAGATCGCCGCGCAGATGCGCGCCAAAAAGCTGCCGTGGCTGGAAGACATCCGCGACGAATCCGACCACGCCAACGCGGTGCGCGTGGTGCTGATCCCGCGCAGCAACCGGGTCGACGCCACGCAGCTGATGGGGCACCTGTTCGCCACCACCGACCTGGAGCGCAGCTACCGGGTCAACCTCAACATCATCGGCCTCGACGGCCGGCCGCAGGTCAAGAACCTCAAGGCGATCCTGTCCGAGTGGCTGTCGTTCCGC
>DATCYC010000321.1:0-2612 GCA_036570525.1 Luteimonas sp. | reverse complement strand
GATCGCTCCGACCAGGGCGCCGATGAAGCCTGCCGCTTCGCCGGCCTCGTAGAAGCCGGTTGCCTGCCCGACCCATCCCGCCAGCAGCGCGCCGGCGATGCCCAGCAGCGTTGTCAGGATGATGCCCATGCTGTCCTTGCCGGGTTTGAGCAGGCGCGCCAACACTCCGACGATGAAGCCGATCAGGATGATGTAGAGCCAGTTGCCGCTTCCGAACAGACCTTCCATTCCATGCCCCTTTCTGGTGGAGGATGGAGCCGGAGCTTAACAGGCATGGCTCCGGCCATCAGTGCCGGTCGTCAGCAGCAGCCGTGGTCGCCGTGGCGATCGCCGCTGTCGGCGGCGACGGCACTGCCGGCGGTTTCACCGCGCAGGCTGGCTGCGTGATGCTCGGCGATTACCCTCGCCACCGAGGCGGTGACCTTCTTGCCCATCGGGATGTGCAGGAACTCGTTGGGCCCGTGCGCGTTGGAATGCGGACCGAGCACGCCGGTGATCATGAACTGCGCGCCGGGGAACTTCTCGCCGAGCATGCCCATGAACGGGATCGAGCCGCCTTCGCCCATGTACATCGCCGGCCGGCCGTAGAACTCCTGGCTGGCCGCGTCGATGGCCTTTTCCAGCCACGGCGACATCGCCGGCGCGTTCCAGCCGGTCGAGGCCTTCTCCAGTTCCAGGCTGACCTGCGCACCGTTGGGCGGGTCGCGCAGCAGCACATCCTTGAGCACGTCGCCGGCGGCCTTGCCGTCCAGCGTCGGCGGCAGGCGCAGCGAAAGCTTGACCGCGGTGTGCGGCCGCAGCACGTTGCCGGCCGACTCCAGCGACGGCATGCCGTCGATGCCGGTCAGCGACAGCGCCGGGCGCCAGGTGCGGTTGAGCACGAGTTCGTCGAGGTCGTCCGACATCGGCGTCATGCCGGGCAGGAACGGGAACTTGTCGTAGACCTCGGTGCCGAGCACTTCGGCGCACTTCTTCGCCTGCGCCAGGCGGTCGGCCGGGACCTCGGCCTGCAGGCCTTCGGGCAGGATGCGGCCGGTGTCGGGGTCCTCGATACGCGAGAGCAGCTGCCGCAGCAGGCGGAAGCTCGAAGGGACCACGCCCGACGCGTCACCCGAATGCACGCCTTCCTCCAGCACCGTGACGGCGAGGTTGCCGCCGGCCAGGCCGCGCAGCGAGGTGGTGCACCACAGCTGGTCGTAGTTGCCGCAGCCCGAGTCCAGGCAAACCACCAGCGACGGCTTGCCGATGCGGTCGGCGAGGTGGTCGACGTAGGCCGGCAGGTCGTAGCTGCCCGACTCCTCGCAGGCCTCGATCAGCACCACGCAGCGCGCGTGCGGCGCGCCCTGGTCCTGCAGCGCCTGGATCGCGGCCAGCGAGCCGTAGATCGCGTAGCCATCGTCGGCGCCGCCGCGGCCGTACAGCCTGTCGCCGCGCAGCACCGGCTTCCACGGGCCGAGGTCGTCGTCCCAGCCGGTCATTTCCGGCTGCTTGTCGAGGTGTCCGTAGAGCAGCACGCAGTCGTCGCCGGTTTCGGCGCCCGAGGCAGGAATGTCGATGAAGATCAGCGGCGTGCGGCCTTCCAGGCGCACCACCTCGAGTGTCATGCCGGGGATCGGCTGCGCGCCGGCCCAGGCTTCCATCAGCTTGACGGCGTCCTCCATGTAGCCGTTCTTCACCCAGTCGGCGTCGAACATCGGCGACTTGTTGGGGATGCGGATGTACTCGACGAGCTGGGGAACGATCTCGTCGTCCCATTTGCCGCCGACGAAGGTTTCGATCTTGCTGGCATCCATGGAAGGGCCTCGCTGGAGTCAATGCCCTGATTCTACGCCTCCGCCCGTGTAGGAATTTTCCTACGCGGCGGTGGGGGGATTTCCTGCATCGAGACGGGGGATGCGGCGATAGGCGGGGCCGATGCGCCCGGGGAGACTGTCTCCACCGGCGGAACGGACCGCCGGGGAACGGAATCCATCTCAAACAAGGAGTCGCACCATGGCATTCATCAAGACCATTTTCACTTCGCTGCTGCTTTCGCTCGTGCTGGCCGGCGGCGCGCTGGCCGGCGAGCGGATCAACATCAACACCGCCGACGTGGACACCATCGACCGCGTCCTGGTCAACGTCGGCCCCGCCAAGGCCGAGGCGATCGTTGCGTACCGGAAAAAGAACGGCGCGTTCAAGAGCGCCGAGCAGCTGGCGATGGTCAAGGGCATCGGCCTGAAGACGGTCGAGAAGAACCGCGACCGCCTGTCGTTCGGTGGTGAACGGAAGGCCAAGCCGGTGGGCAAGGCGGGAGCCGGGGCGAAAGTGGGCGCCGCGAGCCGCTGAGGGATCGGTCGTCACCGGCTCCGCCACGGACGGCGGGGACCGGCGGTCGGGAGCCGGAGGCTCCGCTGGAACGGGCACGACGCCCTACAGGGACGTTTGCCACCCGGGCCGTACTGGACAGTGCGGCGCGGGTGGCTTTTTTTGGTTCTTCTCCCGACTGAGGGGAAAGCGTTTCGTCCGCAGAACGGCAGGGCGCCGGGTGCGAATGCCCTTGGGGGCGAATGTCCTCCGGCGTCGGCCTGCGGCCGACGCCTCCCCCTTGATTTCGCCCCCAAGGACATTCG
>DATCYC010000320.1:0-3945 GCA_036570525.1 Luteimonas sp. | reverse complement strand
CATCACCCGCTGGCCCGCCGGCCACTGGCTGTTCTCGCGCGCGGTCTGCTTCAAGGCGCCCTACTTCGCCAGCATCCGCCCGCGCATCGAACTGCTGGAGCCGGGCCGCTGCGTCGCCAGCCTGCGCCACCGCCGCGCGGTCACCAACCACATCGGCACCGTGCACGCGATCGCACTGTGCAACCTGGCCGAACTGACCGGCGGCCTGGCGATCGACGCCAGCCTGCCGCCGTCGATGCGCTGGATCCCCAAGGGCATGACGGTCGAATACCTGCGCAAGGCGACCGGCACGATGCGCGCGGTCGCGACGCCGGCACGGCCGGTGGTCGAAGCCGATGCGGGTTACGAACTGCAGGTGGAAGTGGAGGTCACCGACCCCGCGGGCGAGGCGGTTTTCCGCGCCCGCATCGCGATGTGGGTATCGCCGCGTCGCTGAGGCGTGGATACGTACCGGATGGTGGCGCGGGTTCGCGCCCGGCGCACCCCTACGGCAGACCTGCGACCAGCACCGCGGCAATCGCCGCCAGCGCCGGCACCGCCTGCACGTAGAAGATGCGGCGGCCCACAGTTGCCGTGCCGTACAGCCCGGCCACCACCACGCAGCCGAGGAAGAACAGCGCAACGTCGCGCTGCGACGACAGCACCGCCCACGCCAGCCCGGCGGCAAGGAACCCGTTGTACAGCCCCTGGTTGGCCGCCAGCACGCGCGTCAGTTCGGCCTTCTCGGGCGTGTTGCGGAACACCTTCAGTCCCGCGGGGCGCGTCCACAGGAACATTTCCAGCACCAGGAAATACAGGTGCAGCAAGGCGACCAGCAGGATCAGGGTAACGGCAAGCATCGACATCTCCTTATGTTCAAGTCCATATGGCGGCACGCGTCGCCGGGCAGGCACCGGCAAACCCGGCTGCCTGCCGCTCAGAGCACGGCGCCCTGCTCGGCCCCGTTGCGCGTCCGCGCATCGTAACGCCGATCCCTGAACTCGTACTTCAGCACCGTACGCCGCAGGCGCCGGTTGGCCATATTCCGGACCGATTTGCAGTCGGGCTGGAACCCGATGTCGAGGATCCGGCTCCTGGCCTCTTCCGCCGCCGCCCGCGCATTCGCGCGATGCGTGGCCTCGTGCCGCTCCAGTGCGGCCAGCGCCACGCCCCATCGTTCCCGTTGCCACTTCGGCGGCGTCCTGTCCGGCCGCCAGTCCGGCAGCGTCACCTCGATGTCGAGCCGCACCTCCAGGTTGCGCAGGCGACATCCCCTGTCCATCCGCTCCAGGTCATAGGCGATCCGGATGTCGCTACGGGTGCGTCCGTGCGCATCGTTACCGCCGTGCGCCGATGGCACGTCATGCCGCAATTGCGCCCGCAGCTCGTCCATCGAATCGGCCGTGATCGCGTAGCGGGTGATCTTCTCCTGGATCCGCACCGAAGAAGGATCCGGCGACCCGGCCCGCGCAGCGGACACCGGGCAGCACAGCGCGGCAATCGGCAGCAGGGCCGACATGACCCATCCCCGTGGGCGACGGCGAATTTCCAACCCGGGATCCGTCATCCCGGATGCAGGCCGTCGCTCGCAGGCGTGCGCGCCAGGCCACGGCCGATCATGGCGCGGCATCGCCGGTCGACCGCGTCCCGCCATGTTCCGTTTCTCGCGCCAGGCGCCAGCCGATGGCCGCCGCCGCCAGGGCCGCGACCGCGCTCAGGCTAGCGAAGCCGCCGGTCGCCATGCCGATCGTGCGCAGGCCGTTCATGCCCGAGGCAATGGCCACGTCGCCGAAGCGCCACACCGCAGTGTCGACCGTGTTCTGGCCCTTGTAGCGCACGCTGCGCGGCATCCGCGTGTACAGGCTGTGGCGCGCCGGCTCGGCCATGCCGTAGGCCAGGCCGCGGCTGACGATCAGCGCGATCGCCACGGCCGGCATACCGGCCAGCACCGGCGCGTGCGGATCCGGCGAGAACACCACCACCATCAGCGCCGCGACGCTGGCCAGCGCCCAGACCATGATCACGAAGCCCGGTCCCTTGCGCGGCAGCAGCCAGCGGGTCACGAGCAGCTGCGTGGCCATCGTCAGCAGGTTGCTTGCAAGATCGACGTTGGCGGCAAAGCGGGTGCGCGCCACCGCATCGACGAAGGTCGCACCGGAATAGTCGGTCACCAGCGCGTAGTTGACCGTGCCGATGCCGTCGGCCAGCAGCAGCAGGACCGCCATGCCGCGCATGAACGGATTGGCGAAGATCTGCTTCAGCCCATCCCACATGCTGCCGCCCACGGCGTCCTCGTGCCCCGCCTCGTTGCGGCGCGCACCGTGCGCCCGCGCCCACCGTCCAAGCAGCACCACGCAGGCCAGCGCCACGCTCAGCAGGATGGCCGAAACCACCAGCAGCGGCGCCACCCCGATCACGCCCACCAGCGTGCGCGTCAACGCCGGACCGGCCACCGCGCCCAGCGTCCCGGCCACCGCGATGACCGGGAACAGCCGCCGCGCCTGCTCGGTGCTCCAGATGTCCGACATGAAGCTCCAGAACACCGACACCACGAACAGGTTGAACACGCTCACCCAGACGAAGAACACGATCCCCAGCATCCGCGGGCTGAGCAGGCCCTGGTGCGTGAACATGGGCACGAACGCCAGCAGGCAGGCGATGAAGAACACGTAGACCACCGGCACCACGATGCGCCGCGGCCAGCGCGAGATCAGCGCCGCGAAGACCGGGCTCAGCGCCAGGGTGACGATGAAGGTGGCCCCGTAGAACCAGGGCAGCTGGGTGGACCCCACCGCGGCCGACAGCTGCTCGCGCACCGGCCGCACCACGTAATAGGCGGCCAGCACGCAGAAGAAGTACACGAACGACAGCACTACCGCGCGCCATTCGCCGCCATGCACCCTGCCGCCGCCGTTGCTCATCCGCTTCCCGTCATGCCGGCGGTCGCCGGTTGCGCGCACGTTAGCCGAAGTCCGTCCCGCCGCGCCACCGCGCGCAGAGCATATGCTCTAGGCCCGCTGCCTAACTTGGACGGATGACCGACTCCCGCAACGCCGCGCAAGCCACCTACGACTACATCATCGTCGGTGCCGGTTCCGCCGGCTGCGTGCTTGCCAACCGCCTGTCCGAAGACCCGGGCTGCAGGGTGCTGCTGCTCGAAGCCGGCGGCCGCGACTGGCACCCCTTCATCCACATGCCGGCAGGCCTGGCGAAGATCGCCGGCAACCGCCGCATCAACTGGGACTACAACACCGTCCCGGAGCCACGGCTCGGCAACCGGGTGATCTGGTGGCCGCGCGGCAAGGTGCTGGGTGGTTCGAGTTCGATCAACGCGATGTGCTACATCCGCGGCGTCGCCGGCGACTACGACGACTGGGCCGCGCAGGGCGCCGACGGCTGGGACTGGGCCAGCGTGCTGCCCTGTTTCATGCGTGCCGAAGGCAATACCCGCGGCGGCAGCGAGTTGCACGGCGGCGACGGCCCGCTGACCGTCTCGGACCTGCGCAACGTCAACCCGCTGTCACGGGTCTTCATCGATGCAGGCCAGCAGGCCGGCCTGCCGCGCAACGACGACTTCAACGGGCCCTCGCAGCTTGGCGTCGGCCTGTACCAGGTCACCCAGCGCGACGGCGCGCGCTGCTCGGCCGCGGTGGCCTACCTCGATCCCGCGAAGTCGCGGCCCAATCTCACCGTGCACACCGGCATCATGGTCGAGCGCATCCTGTTCGAAGGCACGCGCGCGACCGGCGTGGCCTGTTCCCGCCGGGGCAAGGCAGTCAGCTACCGGGCCTCGCGGGAAGTGATCCTCAGCGGCGGTTCGATCAACTCGCCGCAACTGCTGATGCTGTCCGGCATCGGCCCGGAAGCGGAGCTGCGTCGACACGGCATCGCGGTCGTGGCCGACCGCGCCGGCGTCGGCGCCAACCTGCAGGACCACCTCGACGTATGCACCCTGCAGCACGAGAC
>DATCYC010000319.1:0-1770 GCA_036570525.1 Luteimonas sp. | reverse complement strand
GGAGCCGGGGTGCCTCCGGGTGACATGGCGAATGCCGTCATGCACCACCATCAGGACGTGCAGGCACAAGAGGCAGGCCGGATACGGAATCGCCGTGCGTTCCAGGCCAAGCTGTTCCTGGTCCTCGCCACCGCGCTCTTCGCCGGCTTCGCAGCGCTCGCGATCGCCAGGTACGTCTGGCTGGACAAGTTCAGCGCGATGTCGGGACTCGTTCTCGTGGTTCTGGCTGCAGGCCTGCGCAATCGCTGGCGTGCAGCCTGACAGGGGGCGCGTGCTTCGCTTGCCTTCGTCGTCGCGGGGGCTGCCGCGGGCGCTCGCGTAGAATGCGGCGATGGATGTTTCCCACCTGCTCGACGGGCTCAACGACGCCCAGCGCGAGGCTGTTTCCGCGCCGCCGGGACACTACCTGGTGCTCGCTGGCGCCGGGTCCGGCAAGACCCGCGTGCTCACCCATCGCATCGCCTGGTTGAACGAGGTGTTCGGGGTGCCGGTGCACGGCATCTTCGCCGTGACCTTCACCAACAAGGCCGCCGGCGAGATGCGCCATCGCGCCGACGAGCTGCTGCGCAACGGCTCGCGCGGGCTGTGGATCGGCACCTTCCACGGCCTGGCGCACCGGCTGCTGCGACTGCACTGGCAGGACGCGAAGCTGCCCGAAAGCTTCCAGATCCTCGACAGCGACGACCAGTTGCGCCTGGTCAAGCGCGTGGTCAAGCAGCTCGAACTCGACGAGGCGCGCTTCCCGCCGCGGCAGATCGCGTGGTGGATCAACGCGCAGAAGGACGAGGGCCGGCGGCCGCAGCACATCCAGGCCGATGGCGATGAATGGTCGGACGTGATGCTGAAAAGCTACGTCCTGTACCAGGAGCGCTGCGACCGCGCCGGGCTGGTCGACTTCGCCGAGATCCTGCTGCGCGCGCACGAGCTGCTGCGCGACACGCCGGCGCTGCTGGCGCACTACCGGCAGCGCTTCGGCCAGCTGCTGGTCGACGAGTTCCAGGACACCAACGCCATCCAGTACGGCTTCGTGCGGCTGCTTGCCGGCGACACGGGGCAGGCTGAATCTGGAAAGGTATTCGTGGTCGGCGACGACGACCAGGCGATCTATGGCTGGCGCGGCGCCAAGGTCGAGAACGTGCAGAAGTTCCTCCAGGACTTCCCCGGCGCGCAGACCATCCGCCTGGAGCAGAACTACCGTTCCAGCGCCAACATCCTCAACGCCGCAAACGCGGTGATCGCGCACAACCCGGCGCGGATGGGCAAGCAGCTGTGGACCGACAGCGGCGAGGGCGAGCCGGTCGACCTGTACGCGTCGTACAACGAGGTCGACGAGGCGCGGTTCGTGGTCGAGCGCATCGGCCAGTGGGTGCGCGACGGCGGCAGCCACGGCGACTGCGCGATCCTGTACCGCAGCAATGCGCAGTCGCGCGCGTTCGAAGAAACGTTGCTGGCCGAGCAGATCCCGTACCGCGTCTACGGCGGCGTGCGCTTCTTCGAGCGCGCGGAGATCAAGGACACGCTGGCCTACCTGCGACTGGTGGCCAATCGCGCCGACGACGCGGCGTTCGAACGCGCGGTCAACACGCCCACGCGCGGCATCGGCGAGCGCACGCTGGACGAAGTGCGCAAGCGCGCGCGAACCGATGCCGTGTCGCTGTGGGAGGCTTCCATCCGCGTGGCGCGCGGGAACGAACTGGCGGCGCGCGCGCGCAACGCGCTGGCGGGCTTCCATGCCTTGATCGACGCGCTCGACGGCGAGGTGTCCGAGCT
>DATCYC010000318.1:0-3564 GCA_036570525.1 Luteimonas sp. | reverse complement strand
CATGACGGCTTCCCGAAGTGGACTGGGGCCAGCTTCGGGCGGCGACGCGTTGGAATCGGTGACAGGGAAAGATCGATCGAATAACGATGTAAAACAACCGCTTACGCGATTGGTTGTGAACTTTTACCGGACAGTAGTGGCCGAGCCAACGGAAATCGGCCCCGAGATGTCTTCGCGGCGGCCCGGAAGGCCGCTGCAGCGTAGGTCCGCGGATCGGACGCACCGAGAGTGACGTCACTCGACCAGGTCTTTGCGTTGGCGTTGGTGAAGGAAGGCGCTCATGCCCCCTGCCCGACGTCGGCGGCATCGTTCGACCTGACTGGTTCCGCCTCATGCGTGGTGCCGCCGAGTCAGGCGTTCACGCTCGCCATCCCTGCTTCCGGATAGCGGGTGCCCGCGACCGCATGCGCATCCAGCACCGCATCGATTCGCTGTACTTCCGCGTCGCCGAGCGTGATGCGGGCCGCGCCGGCGTTCTCGTCCAGCCGCGTGATCCGCCGCGTCCCCGGGATCGGGACGATGTCCTGCCCCTGCGCCAGCAACCAGGCGAGTGCCAACTGCGCGGGCGTGCAGCCGCGGGCCTGCGCCAGTTCGGTCACCGCCTCCACCAGTGCACGGTTCTGCTCGACGTTGCCCTCCTGGAAACGCGGGTTCTGTCGGCGCCAGTCGCTGGCGGCGAGCGTGTTGTCGTCCTTGATCGCGCCGGTCAGGAAACCTCGGCCCAGGGGACTGTAGGGAACGAAGCCGATGCCCAGCTCGCGGCAGGCCGGCAGGATCTCGGCCTCGACGTCGCGTGTCCACAGCGAGTACTCGCTCTGCAGCGCCGCGATCGGATGCACGGCGGCCGCGCGGCGCAGGGTATCGGCGGAGGCTTCGGACATGCCCAGGTAGCGCACCTTGCCCGCCTCCACCAGCCGCTGCATCGCGCCGATGGTGTCCTCGATTGGCACGTTGCGGTCGACGCGGTGCTGGTAGTACATGTCGATGTAGTCCACGCCCAGGCGCTGCAGGCTGGCGTCGCAGGCCTGCGCCACGTACTCGGGCGAGCCGTCGATGCGCAGGAAGTCGCCGTTGGGCGCGCGCACGTTGCCGAACTTGGTGGCGAGCACGACCTCGTCGCGACGCGTGGCCAGCACCTTGGACAGCAGCCGCTCGTTCTCACCGACGCCGTACATGTCGGCGGTGTCGAGGAAGTTGATGCCGATGTCCAGCGCGTGGTCGAGCACCGCGAGATTGGTGGACTCCTCGCTGGGGCCGTAGAAGTCGGACATGCCCATGCAGCCCAGGCCGATGGCGGACACGGTCGGGCCCTGGCGGCCCAGGGTACGGCGTGGGAAGTCGGTGTTCATTGCTGTCTCCATTGCGGGGAAGGGCGCGCTCCACGTTAGTCCCCGCGCCGGGCGGGCGTTAGCCGATTGCTCGCCGATTCTTGCCCGATCCTCCATGGGGTCGTCGTACCCGGCACCATGGACGCCCCGGACGCGCATAATCGCCTGGCACATCCACAGGGAGTTCGGTCATGCAGGACAACGCTTCCAACGTGATTCCGGCGCGCGCGGAGTTCTCCGCCCAGCAGGCCGAACTGGCCGGCCGGGTTGCCCGAAACACGCCCGCGCCCGGCCTCAACGAGACCTGCGTGCCCGGCCTGGCCCTGATCCGCGCCGACGCGCCCTCCGAACCGCTGCCCTCGGTCTACCACCCGAGCCTGTGCGTGGTCGTGCAGGGCCGCAAGCGCGCGCTGCTCGGCGACGGGGTCTTCGTCTACGACCCGCTGAACTACCTCGTGGTGTCCATGACCTTGCCGATCACCGGCCAGATCATCGAGGCCACGGCGCAGCAGCCCTACCTGTGCCTGCGCATCGACATCGACCCGGGCGTGGTCGCCGACCTGTTGGCGCAACTGCCCGCGGCCGTGCTGCCGCCAGAGCCCGCGAGCCGGGCGCTGTACCTCGCCCGCACCAGTGCGCCGCTGCTGGACGCCGTGTTGCGGCTGGCGCGGCTGCTCGACACACCCGGGGAAGCTGCCGTGCTGGCACCGCTGGCCCTGCGCGAGATCCAGTACCGCGTACTCACCGGCGAGCTCGGCGGCCGGCTGCGCCAGCTGTGCGAAGTCGACGGCCCGTCGCAGCGGGTCGCGCGCGCGATCGACCTGGTCAAGGCGCGTTATGCGGAGGCGCTGCGCGTCGAGGAACTCGCCGCCGCGGCGCACATGAGCCCATCCGCGCTGCACCAGCGCTTCAAGGCGGCCACGACCATGTCGCCGCTGCAGTTCCAGAAGCAGTTGCGCCTGCAGGAAGCGCGCCGGCTGATGCTGAGCGAAGGGATGGAAGCCGCCGCGGCCGGCCATCGCGTCGGCTACGACAGTCCCTCGCAGTTCAGCCGGGAGTACCGCCGCCTGTTCGGGGCACCGCCGCGGCGGGAAGTGGTGGCGGCCCGGGTGTCGTGAGAAGAACTTGTCCCTGACACCATTATTTACCCGGACATCCGATGCGCCTATTGCTCGCCGCCGTTGCCTTCGCCGCCATGGCCGCGGCTTCATCAGCTACGGCCACTGACGCAACCGTGCGCCGTCATGGCACTCTGGCCCCGATCTTCCCTGTTTGTACGCCCGGACCTCGCCGCCGCTTGCAGCCATGATCATCCATCCCGGTTTCATCAAGACGGGGACGACCTCGCTGCAGGAGTTCCTCTTCTTTGCCCATCCCCAGGTTCATGCACTGGGCCATCCCCACGGGTCAAGCCTGGACGCCCGCATTTCGAACGCCCTGCGCCGAATCGAGGGCTACGACAGCGACCCGGAGGAGCTACGCAGTGCACTGGCCGTGGCCCTCGAAGCCATCCCTGCCGGCCGCGTACCCGTCCTCTCCGACGAAACCCTGACCGCCGACCCGCGCCTGACCGCCATCACCGCCCAACGTTTGCACCACCACTTTCCCCAAGCGCGGATCGTGTTCACCATCAGGCGCCAGGAGGACATGATCCGTTCCTTCTATGGCCGGCACGGCAGGGTCCTCGTCAACGTCCCTGCCCCCTACACCGACAGGCACGTGAGTTTCGCCGCCTGGCTGGAACATGCCTACCGGAACCTTCCAGCCGGAATCCTCGGCGTCGCGGACTACGAACGTACGATCGAGATCTACCGGGCGCTCTTCGGCGCGGACCGCATCGCGATCCTGCTGCTGGAGGAATGGACGGCGGACGACGGATCCTTCGCCGACCGCCTGTCGGCGATCCTGGGGATCGACGCCGTGACAACGCGACAGTTGCTGGGCAACCGGCACACCCACGGGCAGGAGACCACGCGTTACGTGCATTACGATCGCTTCCGGAAACGCTTTCCCGCCGCTGGCCGAATCATGGCGCGCCTGCCCGGAGGCATCCGCGTCCTCGGTGGCGGTTTCCTGAAGGGAGGCGACAGGCAACGGGCCGAATTCCCCCCAGGCTGGCCGGAAAGGCTGCGAGACCTGTATCGACGGGGAAACCGGAACCTCGTGGAGCGATACGAGCTGCCACTGCGCGAGCACGACTACGCTGTATGAAGGGCAATCCGGGCGGGTTGGACTA
>DATCYC010000317.1:0-6335 GCA_036570525.1 Luteimonas sp. | reverse complement strand
AATCCCGGCCCCATGCAACTCACCCTCGAACGCCCCGACTACGACTTCTTCCTGCGCGGCGCCGACGGCGCCTCGGCGCTGGTCAACGAACGCAAGCTGGAGCGCAGCTTCGTCATCTCGCCGCGCGCGCTGGTCGAGGACTGGCCGGTTGCCGACGTCGCCGCGATGGCGCCGGCCGACCTGCAGCCGCTGTTCGAGCTCGAACCCGAGCTGATCCTGCTGGGCAGCGGCGAAACCCAGGCCTTCCCGCCCGCGGAGACGATGGCTGCCTGCCTGTCTCAGGGCATCGGCCTGGAAACCATGACGAACGCTGCAGCCGCGCGCACGTTCAACGTGCTGGCCGGCGAAGGGCGGAAGGTGGTGGCGGGATTCGTGCTGGGCGCCTGAGCGAACGGCCCGCCCTTGGTTCTTGCAAGAGCACAAGGGCCACTTCGTCAGCGCTTCGGCAGGTACGCCCGCGGGTCGACCGGCTTGCCGTTGTAGCGGATCTCGAAGTGCAGCATGTCGCGGGCGGCGCCGCTGCGGCCCATCTCGGCGATCTGTTCGCCGGCCTTCACCACCTGGCCCTCGTTGACCAGCCGGGCGCGGTTGTGGCCGTAGGCCGAGAGCCATTCGTCATCGTGCTTGACGATCACCAGCTCGCCGTAGCCGACCAGGCCCGAACCCGAATACACCACCACCCCGCCCGCGGCCGCGCGCACCGGCTGGCCGCCGGTCCCGGCGATGTCGATGCCCTGCCGGGTCGGGTCGCCCGCGCGGTAGGTGCCGACGAGTTGCCCCTCGGTGGGCCAACGCCAGCTGAAGGGGCTGGAAGCGGCGGCAGGCGGCGGGGCCGATACGGGAGGCCTGGTCGACGATGCCGGCCGCTTCGTGGCCGCCGTCGATGATGCGGGCCTGGCGGCGCTGCGGCGCCCGTCGCCCGGGTACAGCCGCAGGCGCTGGCCCGGATAGATCGTGTACGGCGGTTTGATGTCGTTCCACGTCGCCAGGTCGAGCGTGGTGATGCCGTTGTTGGTGGCGATCCGGTACAGGTTGTCGCCGCGCTTGACCACGGCCGTGGCGCCGTATTTGGGCGTCGATACGCGCGAGCCGCCCTCGCGCACGACGGAGCTGGAACAGGCGGCCAGGACGAGCAGCGCCAGCGCGGCCAGGCCCGCGACGAAGATGCGGGACGGGGTTATTCCGGGACGTTTCGGCGTGATCATGCGTCTTGCGGGTCTCCAGTCGGGCCAACGGCGGCAACGCCATCTGTTGCGGGTCAAGCGCTCAAGCTGCCAGCCGCTGCCACAGTTCGCGCGCGGCCACGCCGCCACCGCCGATCAGGATACCGAAGTAGATGATCGTTCCCACATTGGCCAGGTAACCCAGCAGCACCGCGACACCGTCGCGCTGGATCAGGCCGGCGGCAAGGAACAGCAGCGCCAGCGCCGGCAGCGTGTTGCTGAAGGGCACGAAGCCGAACGGCGCCATCAGCAGCAGCGCCGCGAGGATGAACGCCAGGTTGTTGAACAGGTTCTGCACGCGGCCGGCGACCAGCGCGCGCAGCCGGTGCGGCCGGCTGATCCGCTCCAGCCGGCGCACCCAGGTCATCCCGCCAGTCAGCCCCGGGCGCAGCCGGTCGGCCGGCAGCGCCTTGTCACGCAATCGCGCGGGCAGCCACAGCGGCCGCCCGATCAGCCGGCTGATGCCCACGAGCAGGATCGCCGCGCCGAACACGGTGCTCACGCCCGGGATCGACACGGGGATCAGGAATACCAGCGTCAGCAGCATCGTCAGCAGCAGCAGGCCTTCGTCGCCGAACACGTCGAGCAGTTCGCCGAGCGTCAGGTGGTCTTCGGGCAGCGATTCGATGATCGCGGCGAGCTGCTCGCCGAGCGATGCCGAATCGTCGGCGCCGGCCTGGGGTCGTGGTTCGTTCATGCCGCGCTCCTGGTCACGGCAACCGGCACCCGAGTGCGGTCGCCATGGTGCTCAATCGACCAGGCCCGAAAGCAGCGGCACGAACACCACCGGCGCCAGGTTGGCCTGGTCGACCACGCCGTCGGCGTCCTTGCGCAGGCACAGCAGCGACTGCGCGCCGCTGCCGCCCACCGGCGCCACCAGGGTGCCGCCGGGCGCGAGCTGCGCGGTCAGCGCGTCGACCAGCGCGGGCGCGGCGGCGGTGACGACGATGCCGTCGAACGGGCCGTTTTCCGGCCAGCCGATGCGGCCGTCGTCGTGCTTGCTGCGGATGTTGAAGCCGAGCGTGCGGAAGCGCTTGCGCGCGGTGCGCAGCAGTTCGCCGATGCGCTCGACCGTGTGCACTTCCAGCCCCAGCGCGGCCAGGATCGCGGCCTGGTAGCCCGAGCCGGTACCGACCTCCAGCACCTTTTTCGGCTGCGCGCCGTTGGCGAACAGCGCCTCGGTCATCTTCGCCACCACCCAGGGCTGCGAAATCGTCTGCCCGTGGCCGATCGGCAGCGCGGTGTCCTCGTAGGCGCGCGTGGCCAGCGCCTCGTCGACGAACAGGTGCCGCGGCACGGTGCGCACGGCGTTGAGCACGCGCTCGTCGACGATGCCGTTGTCGCGCAAACGTTCGATCAAACGGTCGCGGACGCGCTGCGAGGTCATGCCCACGCCAATCGCCTCGGGGTGCAAACGCATGCGCGCGGTCATGCCGCGTCCTCGCGCAGGCCCTGGGCCAGGCCGTCGACCCAGCTGGCGACCTGCTCGAGCGCCTGGTAGCGGGTCAAGTCGACGTGGATCGGGGTGATCGAGATGTGACCGGTGCGCACGGCGTGGAAGTCGGTGCCGGCGCCGCTGTCGTGTTCGGCACCTGCCGGGCCGATCCACCACCAGTCGCGCCCGCGCGGATCCTGCTGCTGGATGCAGGGTTCGGCGCGGTGGCGGTTGCCCAGGCGTGCGACCTCGAAACCGGCCACCTCCTCCCACGGCAGGTCGGGCACGTTGACGTTGAGGATGGTATCGGCCGGCAGCGGATCGGCGGCCAGCCGCGCCACGATCTCCACCGCGGCGCGCGCGGCGGTGTCGTAGTGGCGGCCGTCATGGTCGGCGGTGACCAGCGAAACGGCCACCGCGGGCAGGCCGAGGAAGCGGCCTTCCATCGCCGCGGCCACGGTGCCGGAATAGATGACGTCGTCACCGAGGTTGGCGGTGTTGTTGATGCCGGACACGACGATGTCCGGCTCGTCCTCGAGCATGCCGGTGATGGCGACGTGGACGCAGTCGGTGGGCGTGCCGTGCACGCGCCACACGGCGGGTTCCTGCTGGACTACCCGCACCGGCGCGTCCAGGGTCAGCGAGTTGCTGGCGCCTGAGCGGTCGCGATCCGGGGCGACGATCAGCACTTCATGGCCGGCTGCGCGCAATCCCCTGGCCAGGGCCTGGATGCCGGGTGCATCCACACCGTCGTCGTTGCTCACCAGTACGCGCATGAACCTTTCTTCCGTGCCCCATCGCCGTGCATTGCACGACATGATAGCGGATGCGCGCGACCGCCAGCCCGGCACTGCATGGTTCATCGCACCGCGCTAGGCTTCGGGCATGAGCAAGCACCGCGACCCGCCCGGGGACGAACCGCCAGACGACGATGCCGCGCTGTTCCGCGCCGCCGTCGGCCCGGTGCGGAAACTGCCGCCGGCCCCGCTCCCGCCGGCATTGCCCAGGCCGCGCCCGGTGCCGCGCATGGCCCGCCGCGACGAGGACGACGCGCGCAGCGAATTCCACCGCATGCTCGACGCGGGCGCGCTGGAAACCGGGGACGTGCTGCAGTATCGCCGCGACGAAGTGCCGCAGCGCGTGCTGCGGCGCCTGGGGCGCGGCGAATATTCGGCGCAGGACGAACTGGACCTGCACCACGCCGATCTCGCTCAGGCCGAGGCGCTGCTGCGCGCTTTCCTGAGGGCCGCGCGCGAGTCAGGCGCCGGCTGCGTCCGGATCATCCACGGCAAGGGATTGCATTCGGACAGCCGCATCCCGCCGCTGAAGAACCTGGTCGACCGCATGCTGCGCCAGCGCGCCGACGTGCTGGCGTTCCATTCCGCGCCGGCCGCGCAGGGCGGCGGCGGCGCCGTGCTGGTGCTGCTCGGGAAGCGCTGAGCCGCGCTCCCGACGGCCGGTTTCCTCAGCGGGGAACGACCGAAACGCGCTTGGTCGGCGGATTCACCCAGTACACCCGCACGCCCTGCTGGCGAGCGAGCTTCTCGACTTCCTCGATATATCGCGCTTTGGTGACCGTCCTGGTTTCGGTGACCGCCCCGCTGTCGACGGCGGCGGGAGCGACATAGGCCGAACGCGTGCCGGCGCTTGTGCACCCCAGCAAGCCGACCGACAGCAGCGACACGACAGCAATACCGGGAATGGCTTTCATGGCGATTCTCCTGGTTGCCGGCGCATGGCGCGATGCCATGCGTCGACTTCGACTCTACGCCGCCCGTTGGACCCGGCCAGTGCCGCTCATGCGTTTCCGACGAACGGTCGCTGGCCACCCTGCGAATCGTGTAAGGGCCCCAGCTCCGCCAGCACCGTGGTCGCATAGGTGCCGGGCGGCAGGGAGAAGCCGAGCACGAGCGCATCGTCGCCTGGCCACTCCCAGGCCAGCACCTCCGGGCGCAGGCGCGTTGCGCGCCGCTCCTGACGCAGGCCGGCCGACTCCAGCCCGGCGCGCAGCACCATCGCTTCATCATCGGCCAGTGCGGCTTCCTCCAAACGTCGCACGGCACCGGTGGTACGCAGTTCGCCGCGGCCCCACAGCGGCGCGGCGGGATGGATGTCGAAACGGTCGAGACGCTCGGCCAGCGCCTCGCTCCAGGGCTCGGGCCCGAACACGCTGCGGCTGCCGTCGAGCATCCAGACCTCGCCCTCCAGGCCGCGGTTCCACGACCGGTCGCGCACGCGCGCGGCCAGCACTCGGTTGAACAGCTCCGAGCGCGCCGCCGACAGCAGGTGGGTGCGCTGCGCACGGGCGAAGCGCTTGCCCGCGAACATCGCCAGCGCATTGCCGAGATTGGCGCCCTCGCGGCCGAATCGCTGCTCGCCGAAATAGTTGGGCACGCCGACCTCCGCGATCGCCCGCAGGCGCGCGTCGATCGCTGCGCGCCCGCCCTGCACGCCGCGCAGCACCAGCCGGAAGCGGTTGCCGGCCAGCGCGCCACGCGGCAGCTTTTTTGCATGCCACGCATGATCGAGCACGCGCAGCCCGTCGACCTGCAGCGCATCGATGTCGGGCGCAGGACGGCCCGGCAGGTGCACGCTGAAACGCTGCCGGGTCACGGCGTGGCGATCCTTGAGCCCGGCATAGCCGATCGCCTGCTCGCCGACCCCGGCCCACTGCGCGAGCAGCTTCGCGGCGAACGCGGTGTTCATGCCGCGCTTCTCGATCGCCAGCAGCAGGTGTTCGCCCGCACCGCTGGCGGCAAAGGCGTCGATCTCCTCGACGAAGAAATCCTCGGGACTGGTGCGGATGGTCGCCGACAGCACCGCTTCTCCGTGGGCCCTGGGCAGTGCCGCCTCGCTCATGCAGGCACGAGCAGGCAGACCGCCTGCGCGGCGATGCCCTCGCCGCGACCGATGAAGCCCAGCGCTTCGCTGGTCGTGGCCTTGACGCTGACCGCGTCGATGTCGATACCAAGGTCCTCCGCGATCAGCGCGCGCATCGCATCGGCATGCGGACCGACCTTCGGCCGCTCGCAGATCACGGTGACGTCGGCGTTGCCGAGCTTCCAGCCGCGCTCGCGCAGCAGTTCGTTGCAATGGCGGACGAAGCTGCGGCTGTCGGCGCCCTTCCAGCGCGGGTCCGACGGTGGGAAGTGGCGGCCGATGTCGCCCAGCGCCAGCGCGCCGAGCATCGCGTCGCACAGCGCATGCAGCACCACGTCGCCGTCGCTGTGCGCGAGCACGCCGCGTTCGTGCGGCACGCGCACGCCGCCGAGCATGACGTGGTCGCCGTCGCCGAAGGCGTGGACGTCGTAACCCTGGCCGATGCGGATGTTCATGTGCTTGATCCCCGTAGGAGCGCACCTGGGCGCGACCTCACTGTTGCGGGCAATGCCGGGTCGCGCCCAGGTGCGCTCCTACGTGCGTTGCGAAAGGATGAACTCGAACCGCGCCAGGTCCGCCGGCGTGGTGACCTTGAAATTGTCGTCCGCTCCCTCGACCAGCAGCGGGCGGTGGCCCTGGCGCTCCATCGCCATCGATTCGTCGGTGATTTCGATGCCGGCGTCGCGCGCCGCCTCCAGCGCGCGCGCCAGCTGCAGTCGGCGGAACAGCTGCGGCGTCAGCGCGCGCCAGAGCCGCTCGCGCGGTTCGGTGCGGTCGATGCCGCCGTCATCGCCGGA
>DATCYC010000316.1:0-1898 GCA_036570525.1 Luteimonas sp. | reverse complement strand
CGTGAAACTGCTCGCATTCGAAACCGCCACCGAGGGCTGCTCGGTCGCCGTCTGGGTCGACGGCGACGTGCGCGAGCGCTTCGAGGTCGCGCCGCGCCGCCACGCCGAACTGGCCCTGCCCTGGGCCGGGCAGCTGCTGGCCGAGGCCGGCGTGGCCAAGGCGCAGCTCGATGCGATCGCCGTCGGCCGTGGCCCGGGCGCGTTCACCGGCGTGCGCCTGGCGATCGCGATCGTGCAGGGCATCGCGCTGGCGCTCGACCGGCCGGTGGTGCCGGTGTCGACGCTGGCCGCGCTGGCTGCAGGGGCGCCGGAAACCGGGTCGCCACGCATCCTCGCCGCCATCGACGCGCGCATGGGCGAGGTGTATTCGGGCGCATTCGAACTGCGCGACGGCGGCCTGGCCGCGCTGTCGAACGAAAGCGTCTGCGCCCCGGATGTGGTTGCGCTGCCGGCCGGTGATGACCACTGGCAGGGAATCGGTACTGGCTTTGCGGCCGTCGACGGCGCGCTGCAGGCACGCCTCGGGCGGCGGCTGGCCAATGTCGATGCCACCGCGCTGCCGCACGCGGCCCACGTGGCCCGGCTTGCAGCCGCCGCCTTCGACCGCGGCGAGGCGCTGCCGCCGGAGCGCGTCGAGCCCGCCTACCTGCGCGACAACGTCGCCCTCACCCTGGTCGAGCAGCAGGCATTGCGCGATTCGCGCTGACGACGCGGGAACCATTGCGCACCTGGCGGGTCACTCCTCATCCGCATTGGAGAGCACGACATGACGCGAACGGAAGCAGGCAAGGCCCGCATCGGAGGCCTGCGCGGCTGGTTCATGCGCGAGGGACGGCAGTTGCTGGTGATGCTGGTGCTGCTGGCGATCGCGCGCACCTCGCTGGCCAACCACTACAGCGTGCCGAGCGGCTCGATGGAGTACACGCTGATGCCCGGCGACCACGTGATGGTCGACATGAGCGCCTACGGCCTGCGCGTTCCGTTCACCGACATCACCGTGGTGCCGCGCGATGAACCCGGCCGCGGCGACATCGCGGTGTTCAAGTCGCCGCGCGACGGCGTGCGGCTGATCAAGCGCGTGGTCGCGGTCGGCGGCGACCGGGTCGCGCTCGAGGACGGCCACCTTTCGATCAACGGCCAGCCGCTGGCCGAAGCCGATGCGCTGGACGTGGAGTATTTCGGCGACAGGCGCGCGCGGTTGAACCTGGACATGGGCGGCGGCCCGGACATCGACGGCCTCGTCGTCCCGCCGGGCCAGGTGCTGGTGGTCGGAGACCACCGCGGCAACAGCGTCGACGGCCGCTACTTCGGCCTGGTGCCGGCTTCGGCGCTGTATGCACGCGCCGTTGGCGTGTTCTGGCGCCAGGGTGAAGGCCCGGTGTGGAACTCGCTGTAGGCGTTCAGCGCTCGTCGAGCAGTTCGCCGCCGGGCAGGAAGTTCCACGTGCGCGTCACGTGCAGCACGTCGATGTTTTCTTCGGTCCTGGGCAGCGGCGGATAGGGCTCGGCCAGCTTCGCGATCCGCATCGCCGCGGCGTCGAGCAGCTTGATGCCGCTGGACTGGATCACGTCGGCGCGTTCGACCGAGCCGTCGCGGCGGATCGCCACGCTGATCACCAGGGTGCCGGCCAGCTTCCGCCGTCGCGCCTCGTCGGGATAGTTGAGGTTGCCCACGCGCTCGACCCGGTCCACCCATGCGCGCAGGTAGCCCGCCCAGGCGTACTCGGTGGTGCTGGCCGAGACGAACTTGCGCTTCGGGCGCTTGGCGTAGCGCTCCGAGCGCAGGTGGATCTCGGCCGCCAGCCGCGCCATTGCCAGGTCGTGGTCGATCTTCTCCTGCCCGCGCGGCAGCGGCGTTTGTTCGGCCTGCGGACGCGCGTCGGGCGTGGGCATCGGCTG
>DATCYC010000315.1:0-2707 GCA_036570525.1 Luteimonas sp. | reverse complement strand
CGTCGGCACGGCGCATCTTCAGCGACTGGCCGGAGACATACACGCGCTTGAGATGTTCAAGCAGCTCGCGCGGCATGCCTTCGGGCAGGTCGACCAGGCTGTAATCGTCGCGGATGTCGATGCGGCCGATGTAGCGGCTTTCCAGGTCCGCCTCGTTGGCAATCGCGCCGACGATGTTGCCCGGCTGCACGCCATGCACGTGGCCGACTTCGATGCGGAAGGTTTCCATCGGGAACTCCTCGCCGCCGCGAGGCGGGCGCGGCGTGTGCTCGCGACGCGGGGCGTCGTCGTCGAAGAACATCGCTTCGGCGGCGTTGGCGGGCGGGCGGGGTGCGTTGGTTTCGTGCGGGCGCGGTTCCGGACGTGGCCCTGGCCGGTGCTGTGCCCGCTCGCGGTCCTGCCCCCGCTCGTCATTCCCGCGAAAGCGGGAATCCAGTCCTCTTCCCGGAGCGGTGGCCCCCCCCGGCTGCCCGCTCGCGTGGGCGTGACGCGGCGAAGCGGTGCGGCCTTCGCGTCCACGCTCCTCGCGCCCCTCCCACCGCGGCCGCTCCGGCGGCGCCTTCAGCAGCAGCGGCGTCTTGCCCTGCACCAGCTGCGCCAGCGCAGCGGCGATCTCCTCCATCGGCACGTTGTGCTCGCTCTCGTAGCGCTCGACCAGCTCGCGGAACAGCGGCAGGTCGCTGCTTTCCAGCGCCGTGTCGATCCTGTCGAGGAACTTCGCCACCCGTTGCTCGTTCACCGCTTCCACGCTCGGCAGCGCCATCGCCTCGATCGGCTGCCGCGTGGCGCGCTCGATCGCGCGCAGCATTCCACGCTCACGCGGCGCCACGAACAGGATCGCCTCGCCGCTGCGCCCGGCGCGGCCGGTGCGGCCGATGCGGTGGACGTAGCTTTCGGTGTCGTAGGGGATGTCGTAGTTCAGCACATGGCTGATGCGGTCGACGTCGAGCCCGCGCGCGGCGACGTCGGTGGCCACCAGGATGTCGATGCGCCCGTCCTTCAGCGACTGCACCATCTTCTCGCGCTGCTTCTGCTCGACGTCGCCGTGGATGGCGGCGGCGGACAAGCCGCGTGCGGCCAGCTTTTCGGCCAGCTCCTGGGTGCCGAGCTTGGTCCGCGCGAACACCAGCATCCCGTCGTAGGTCTCGGCCTCGAGAATGCGGGTCAGCGCGTCGAGCTTGTTGACCCCGCTGACCATCCAGTAGCGCTGGCGGATGTTGCGCGCGGTGGAGGTCGCCGACTTGATCGCGATCTCCACCGGGTCCTTCAGGTAGGTCTGCGCGATGCGCTTGATCTGCGCCGGCATCGTCGCCGAGAACAGCGCCACCTGGCGCGTCTCGGGCGTCTTCTTCAGCACCGTCTCGACGTCGTCGATGAAGCCCATGCGGAGCATTTCGTCGGCCTCGTCCAGCACCAGGCAGCGCAGCTCGGACAGGTCCAGCGAGCCGCGCGTGAGGTGGTCGATCACCCGTCCCGGGGTACCGACGACGACGTGCACGCCGCGGCGCAGCGCATGCAGCTGCGGGCCGTAGCCCTGACCGCCGTAGATCGGCAGCACCGAGAACCCCGGCATCTGCACGGCGTATTTCTGGAACGCCTCGGCCACCTGGATCGCCAGCTCGCGGGTCGGCGCCAGCACCAGCGCCTGCGGCTTGCCCGGCTGCGGATCGACCCGTGCCAGGATCGGCAGCGCGAAGGCGGCGGTCTTGCCGGTGCCCGTCTGCGCCTGGCCGAGCACGTCGCGCCCGGCCAGCAACGGCGGGATGGTCGCGGCCTGGATCGGCGAGGGCGACTCGTAGCCCACCGCCGCCAGCGCCTGCAGCAGCGAGTCGGGCAGGCCAAGGTCGGTGAATTTCGGGCCCGGTGCGGGCGTGGTGTCGGCGCTGGTCATGGAAGTCTCGGGCGTTTCGGGAAGCGGAAAGGCGCGCCAGCGGGCCAGCCCGGGGCAGGGCAGGAGCGGGATGCGGTCGAAGGAGGACGCAGGGCGTTCGCGGTCGACGGTGCCGGCGGGCACGGCGCGAGTGTGCAGTTTAACCGGACAAGGGCACGTGACCGAATAAGCTGGCGCCATGCCACTGCCCCCGCTGCGCTTCGACAACGCCTTCCTGCGCGAACTCCCCGGCGACCCCGACGCCGGCCCGGGCATCCGCCAGGTCCACGGCGCCCTGTGGTCACGGGTGGACCCCGAGCCCGTCGCCCTCCCACGCCTGCTAGCGCATTCGCGGGAAATCGCCGAACAACTCGGCTTCGACGCGCAAACCGTCGCCTCACCCGAGTTCGCCGCCGTCTTCGCCGGAAACGCCCTGATGCCGGGCATGGCCCCGTTCGCGGCCAACTACGGCGGCCATCAGTTCGGCCACTGGGCCGGCCAGCTCGGCGACGGCCGCGCGATCACCCTCGGCGAGGCGATCGCGGCCGACGGCAGCCGCCACGAGCTGCAAATCAAGGGCGCCGGCCCGACGCCGTATTCCCGCCACGCCGACGGCCGCGCGGTGCTGCGCTCGTCGATCCGCGAGTTCCTGTGCAGCGAGGCCATGCACCACCTCGGCGTGCCGACCACGCGTGCGCTGTCGCTGGTGGGGACCGGCGACGAGGTCGTGCGCGACATGTTCTACGACGGCCACCCGCGCGCCGAGCCGGGCGCGATCGTGTGCCGGGTCGCGCCCTCGTTCCTGCGCTTCGGCAGCTTCGAACTGCCGGCCTCCCG
>DATCYC010000314.1:0-8039 GCA_036570525.1 Luteimonas sp. | reverse complement strand
GGCGGCGTCGGCGGCCGTGTCGGCAGCGTCCTGTGCAACGTCGGCGGTCATGCTGCCGGCAGCGGCAGCTTCGTCGGCGGCGGTCTGCGCGGCGGCAGCGGCGTCGGCGGCGTCGGCAGCCGAATCATCGGCCTGCTGTTGGTTGCTGCATGCGGCCAGGGCGAAACCCATGGCCAGGGCGAGCAGCGCCTTGTTGATCGTCATGTCAATCTTCCTCGTCGTTAAAAAATGGTCGGCAACGCGCGGTAGCGCGCCCGCCAACATCATGACAATACCGCTTCCACTGTCAAGCGTTGTGATGAGTTTTTTTGTAAAGAACCCATTAAAACATTCACGCCATCTCGACGGCGATTGCGGTTGCCTCGCCGCCGCCGATGCACAGGGAAGCCACCCCGCGCTTGCCGCCGCGGGCGTTCAGGGCATTCAGCAGGGTGACCACCAGGCGCGCGCCGCTGGCACCGATCGGGTGGCCCAGGGCGCATGCCCCGCCGTGGACGTTCAGCCGGTCGTGGGGGATGCCCAGGTCCTTCATGGGCGCCATGGCGACGCAGGCGAAGGCCTCGTTGACTTCGAACAGGTCCACCTCGTCGACCTTCCAGCCCGCCTTGTCGAGCACGTTCGAGATCGCCTGCACCGGCGCCGTGGTAAACCACTCGGGCGCCTGCGAATGGGTGGCATGGGCGACGATCCGCGCAATCGGCTGCAGCCCGCGCTTGCCGGCCTCATCGGCCGACATCAGTACGGTGGCGGCGGCGCCGTCGGAGATCGACGACGAGGACGCGGCGGTGAGCACGCCGTCCTTGCCGAACGCCGGGCGCAGGGTCGGGATCTTGGCGGTGTCGATCCGGCCCGGCTGCTCGTCGGTGTCGACGACCACGTCGCCCTTGCGGGTCTTGATCGTCACCGGGACGATCTCGTCCCTGAAGCTGCCGTCGGCGATGGCCTGCTTGGCGCGGTTGGCGCTTTCGGTCGAGTAGGCGTCGACGTCCTCGCGGCTGAAGTCGTACTTGGCACAGGCCGCGTCGCCGAATACGCCCATGGCCTTGCCGTCGTCGGGATTGGTCAGGCCGTCCCAGGCCATGTGGTCGAGCATTTCGGTGCTGCCGTACTTGATGCCGGTGCGCGAGCCGTTGAGCAGGTGCGGCGCATTGGTCATCGACTCCATGCCGCCGGCGACCACGACATTGGCCGAGCCGGCCTTGA
Organism: Luteimonas sp.; assembly: GCA_036570525.1. Classification (GTDB taxonomy): domain Bacteria; phylum Pseudomonadota; class Gammaproteobacteria; order Xanthomonadales; family Xanthomonadaceae; genus Luteimonas. The sequence continues at coordinate 6,836 of DATCYC010000314.1, read as the reverse complement.
TCAGGTCGTGGCCGAACATGATCGCCTTCATGCCGGAGCCGCACACCTTGTTGATGGTGGTGGCGCCGGCGGCGTCGGGGATGCCGGCGGCGCGCGAAGCCTGGCGGGCCGGTGCCTGGCCGAGGCCGGCGGGCAGCACGCAGCCCATGATCACCTCGTCGACCTGGTCGGCGGCGAGGCTGGCGTGCGCAAGCGCGCCTTCGATGGCGGTGGCGCCGAGCGTCGGCGTGGGGACGCCGGTGAACTGGCCGAGGAAAGAACCGATGGCGGTGCGCTTGGCACCGACGATGACGATGTCGGACATGGGGGACTCCGTTTACGGGCCGGCCGCCAAGGGCCGGGATCACCCGATTATGCTGCCGGATGCTGCGCTGCCGCAAACCGCGTCCCGGCGAAGCGCGGGTACCCGCTCCAGCGCGGTGCAGGGGGAGGCGAGGCCCGCGGAAAACGGTGCAAGCGCAGGAGCGGGCGGGCTCGGGGTCAGCTGTTGCCTTCGAACAACTCGCGCCCGATCAGCATGCGCCGGATCTCGTTGGTGCCGGCGCCGATGGCATAGAGCTTGGCGTCGCGCAGGATGCGTCCGGTGGGGTATTCATTGATGTAGCCGTTGCCGCCCAGCGCCTGGATGCCCTCCAGCGCCACCTGCACCGCGGCCTCGGAGGCGTGCAGCAGGCAGCTGGCCGCGTCGATGCGCGACTTGTGGCCGGCGTCGTAGTCGCGGGCCACCTGGTAGGCGAACGCGCGCGAGGACTGCAGCGCGGTGTACATGTCGGCGATCTTGCCCTGCATCAGGCCGAAGGTGCCGATCGCGCGGTCGAACTGTTTCCGCTCGCGCACGTAGGGCAGGGTGGCGTCGAGCGCGGCCTGCATCAGCCCGAGCGGGCCGCCGCTGAGCACCAGGCGCTCGGTGTTGAGGCCGGACATCAGCACGCGCACGCCCTGGTTCACTTCGCCCAGCACGTTTTCCGCCGGGATTCCGCAGTCCTCGAACACCAGCTCGCAGGTGTTGGAGCCGCGCATGCCCAGCTTGTCGAGCTTCTGCGCGGTCGAAAACCCCTTCATCCCCTTCTCGACGATGAAGGCGGTCATGCACTTGCTGCCCGCATCCTTGCCGGCGGTGCGCATGTAGACCACCAGCACGTCGGCCTCGGGGCCGTTGGTGATCCACATCTTGTTGCCGTTGGCGATCCAGACATCGCCGCGCAGCTCGGCGCGGCACGACATCGAGCCGACCACGTCCGAGCCCGCGCCCGGCTCGCTCATCGCCAGCGCGCCCTTCCATTCGCCGCTGCACAGCTTCGGCAGGTACTTCGCGCGTTGTTCTTCGTTGCCGTTGGCGTACAGGTTGTTGACGCACAGGTTGGAGTGCGCGCCGTAGCTCAGGCCCACCGAGCCCGACGCCCGCGAGATCTCCTCCATCGCCACCAGGTGGGCGAGGTAGCCCATCCCGCTGCCGCCGAACTCGCCGGGCACCGTCATCCCCAGCAGGCCCATCTCGCCGAGCTTCGGCCACAGGTCCTGCGGGAAGGCGTTGTCGTGGTCGATGGCTTCGGCGCGCGGCGCGATTTCGGCGTCCGCGAAGCGGCGCACGGCCTCGCGCAGCGCGTCGATGTCTTCACCCAGCGGGAAAGGGCGCATGCAAGCTCCTTGTGTTTTTCCTGTTCCTGCAAAAGACAACGGGGCGCGCAGGCCCCGTCGTCCATCGTGCGTTACGGCGCAGTTTACGCGCCGCCGCGGATGCGGCCCTGGAAGCGCGGGGTGGTGCGGCCCAGCGGCAACTTGAGCTTGCCCATCACCACGATGCGTTCCTCGGCCATGCGGTCGGCCGCCTTGTAGGTCGGGATGCCGTCGCGTTCGGCGATCTCGTAGATGCGCGCCAGGTTGTGGTAGATCGTGCGCATCTGGCGCATCGCGCGTTCGCGGTTGTAGCCGGTGATTTCCAGCGCCACGTTCATCACGCCGCCGGCGTTGACCGCGTAGTCGGGCGCGTAGAGGATGCCGCGCTTTTCCAGTTCGTCGCCGATCTCGTTGCTGGCCAGCTGGTTGTTGGCCGGGCCGCAGACGACCTTGAACTTGAACCGTGGCAGCGTCTGCTCATTGAGCGTGCCGCCCAGCGCGCAGGGCGAGTACACGTCGGCGGCCACGTCGTAGATCTCGTCGGTGCCCACGGCTTCGGCGCCGTACTCGTTGACGGCCTTGTCGACCAGGGTCTTGTTGATGTCGGTGACGAAGATCTTGGCGCCGCGCTCCTTGAGCAGCTTCACGTACTCCATGCCCACGTGGCCCAGGCCCTGCACGGCGTAGGTGTACTTGCCCACTTCCTCGTCGCCGAACTTCCTGTTGAGCGTGGCCATCAGGCCCTGCAGCGCACCGTAGGCGGTGAACGGCGACGGGTCGCCGGAACCACCGTGCACCTGGTGCACGCCGGTGACGAACTCGGTCTCGCGGTAGACCAGCTCCATGTCGTTGACGTCGATGCCCACGTCCTCGGCGGTGATGTAGCGGCCGCCCAGCGACTGCACGAACTGGCCGAACGCGCGGAACAGCGCCTCGGACTTGTCGGTCGACGGGTCGCCGATGATCACCGCCTTGCCACCGCCGATGTCCAGGCCGGCGACCGCATTCTTGTACGTCATGCCGCGCGACAGGCGCAGCACGTCGTTGAGCGCTTCGGCCTCGGACTTGTACGGCCACATCCGGGTGCCGCCCAGCGCCGGGCCCAGCACGGTGTTGTGGATCGCGATGATGGCCTTCAGGCCCGCGTCCTTGTTGTGGCAGAAGACGACCTGTTCGTGGCCGAAGGTGTCCAGGTGTTCGAAAATCATCGACAAGCTCCGCTGCATGGCGCCGATCCGCTTGCGCGGGACGCCGGCAATATGTGGATAAACGAGGTGGGGCGCTGGCTGGCAGCGGCCGGACGGGCAAAGGCCGTCATGGCGGCGCGGCATTTTACGCGTCCTGCGTCACAAAAGCCCGTCCGAGCGGGTATGGCGGCGGGAAAGCTGGTCCGGCGCGGCAACCTGAATGGGTCTGGCAAGCAGAAAGCCTGCTCCCGGTGGTTCTTGTTCCTCCATAGAAGGAAAGTCCGGCCTCCAGCCCTTCTCCCGCACGCGGGAGAAGGTGCCCGAAGGGCGGATGAGGGCGCGCGAGCGCAGCGACGCGCTGCTTTTGACTTGATCCGGCGCCGGGGAAGGGCAGGAGCAGCTCGCTTCGCTCGCGCCCTCATCCGGCGCTTCGCGCCACCTTCTCCCGCTTCGCGGGAGAAGGGCTGTCTTGTCGGCCCTCATCCGGCGCTTTGCGCCACTTTCTCCCGCTTCGCAGGAGAAGGGCTGTCTGGCCGGCCCTCATCCGGCGCTTTGCGCACCTTCGATCGCCTAAAGCTGCGACTCGATCGGCAGCCAGCCGATTGCCGTGGCGGTGGCGCGCTGCAGGAAGGTGGTCTGCGGCTCCTCGTGCAGCACCAGCGGCGGATCCTCGGTGCGGTCGAGCCAGCAAAGCTCGCCCGCCTCGTCGCGGCACACCTCGTAGCTCAGCGCCGGGCCCGCCAGGAACAGGTACTCCTCGCGCAGGGCCCGGGCGATGTCGTCGTCCTCGAACAGCACCCCCATCTCGGTGTTGAGGTAGGCCGAGCGCGGGTCGAGGTTGAATGAACCGATGAAGCCGCGCTCGCCGTCGATCACGAAGGCCTTGGTGTGCAGGCTGGCGCCGCTGCTGCCGAACAGGCCGTGGGTCTCGCCGGCCCCCTGCGCGCGAAGTTCGTACAGTTCGACGCCGCCATCGAGCAGCTGCCCGCGATACGACGCGTAGCCGGCGTGCACCGCGGGCACGTCGTTGGCCGCCAGCGAATTGGTGACCACGCCCACCGCCACGTCCTCGCGCTGCGCCAGGCCCACCAGGCGCGCGGTCAGCGTCTCGCCGGGGACGAAGTAGGGCGAAACCAGCAGCGCCTCGCGCTTTGCGCCGAAGATCTTCGCCGCCAGCTTGTTGACCAGCCAGCCGCTGCGGTCGTCCTGCTTCCACTTCAGCGGCGGGTCGGAGGCGACTTCGATGCTGCGGCTCCAGTGCGGCGTGAGTTCGCCGCGGAAATAACCGCGCACCGTCTCGGACGCATCCATGCGCCGGTAGTAGCGCTTCGCCGAATCGCCCTGCGCCTCGGCCTTCACCCGCGCGACCGCATTGGCCAGCTGCTCCGGCGAAGCCTTGCTGAGCGCGGAGATCGGCAACGCCGCCTCGCTGTTCCAGAACGCGTCGAAGATCGCGCTGGCCTGCACGACCTTCGGCCCGAACAGCACCACGTCCAGGTCGCGGAAGTTGGTGTCGGTGGAGGCGTCGAAGTATTCCTGCCCGATGTTGCGCCCGCCCAGCACGGCGACCCGGCCGTCGGCGATCCAGGCCTTGTTGTGCATCCGGTGGTTGACGCTGAAAAAGCGCTGCACCAGTTCCAGCACGCGCAGCGGCCCGCTGCGGTTGCGGAACGGGTTGTAGACCCGGATATCGATGCCGGGGTGGGCGTCCAGCGCCAGCAGGTCCGTATCGTCGCCTTCGGTGTTCAGGTCGTCGAGCAGGATGCGCACGCGCACCCCGCGCTCGGCGGCCTTCCATGCCTCGTATGCCAGCAGGCGGCCGGTGGGATCGTTGTGCCAGATGTAGTACTGCAGGTCGAGGCTGCGCCCGGCCTTGCGCGCCGACAGCGCGCGCGCGGCGAACGCGTCGAGCCCGTCGGGGACGAGGATGATCCCGGTCTGCCCGTCGTGCCGTGCCACCAGCGGCACGATCTCGCGGTCGAGTTCGGTCTGCGCCGCCTGCAGCGGCAGCGCATGGCTGGGCACGCCGAACGCACGCGGCGTCAGGTGGTCGGCCAGCAGCCAGCCGCTGAGTACCAGCAGCACGAGGGTGAACAGGCCCCAGGCCAGGATGCGTTGGATTCGTGACATGCAAGACCCCTGGTAGGAGCGCACTCGGGCGCGACCGATCGCAGGTCGCAGGAGCGCACTCGGGCGCGACCGATCGCAGGTCGCGCCCAAGTGCGCTCCTACGGCGTTGGAGGGAGTATCCCGGCGCATCCGCCACCCGGCAAGCCGCTTTGCCGCCACGGTCGCGGTTTTCGCGATCGCGGCAGGGCATGCTCGGGCATGGCGGCTCACTGGCCTTGCCCGCGCCATGCCGCCGTTCCCCATTGTCGGAGGAAAGCCCCATGGCCACGACGAAGAAGACAACGCCGAAGACGACGCACGTGCGTGGCATCGCCAACGGGCCGCGGGCCGCCGGGCAACGCCTGCTCGACGCCCGCCCCGACACCGCGGACTTCCGCGACCGCATGTTCGAGCCGACCCTGGTCGACGTGCCCACCCACGTGCCGCTCGACCGCTACCTGGCCCTCGACGTGCCCATCCTCGACCAGCGCGACGAAGGCGCCTGCACCGCCTTCGGCCTGGCCACCGTCGCCCACGCCCTGCTGCGCACGCGCAGCTCCGGCCCCGACACCACCCGCGTGAGTACGCGCATGTTCTACGACATGGCGCGCCGCTACGACGAGTGGCAGGGCGAAAGCTATTCGGGCTCCAGCTGCCGCGGCGCGATGAAGGGCTGGCACCGGCACGGCGTGTGCTCGCAGGAGGCCTGGCCGGACACCGACGACGACAAGCGCGACTGCTACACCGAACAACGCGCCCGCGCCGCCCTGCGCAACCCGCTCGGTGCGTATTTCCGCGTCAACCACAAGGACCTCGTGGCAATGCACGCGGCGTTCGCCGAGGTCGGCGTGCTGTACGCGTCAGGCGCCGTGCACGAGGGCTGGATCGACCCGCCGTCCAGCGGCCGCATCGCCTGGAAACAGCAGCCGGCGATGGGCTACCACGCATTCGCCATCGTCGCCTACGACGGCGACGGCTTCTGGCTGCAGAACTCCTGGGGCGACGCGTGGGGCCGCAAGGGCTTCGCTCGGATCAGCTACGACGAATGGCTCGAACGCGGCACCGACGCCTGGGTCGCGCGCCTGGCCGTGCCCGTGCACCTGCAGCGCGCGCAGTCGGCGGCGGTGAGCAACTCGGCGATCGGCCGCCAGTCGGTCGGCTACTCGCAGGCAGACCTGCGCCCGCACGTGATCAGCATCGGCAACGACGGCCGCCTGCGCGCCACCGGCCGCTTCGGCACCAGCGCGCAGGACGTGCGCAACCTCGTGCGCGACGACATGCGCGAGGCGATGGAAGGCTGGAAGAAAAAGCGCGTCCTGCTCTACGCCCACGGCGGCCTGGTGCCCGAGGAAAGCGCGATCCAGCGCGTCGCCGACTATCGCGAAGCCATGCTCGCGCAGCAGATCTACCCGCTGTGCTTCGTCTGGAAGACCGATTTCTGGACCACGCTGGGCAACATCCTCAAGGACGCCGCGCGCCCGCGCAGCGAGGGCCTGATCGAAAAGGCCAAGGACCTGCTGCTCGACCGCCTCGACGACACCCTCGAACCGCTCGCCCGCGTGATCGGCGGCAAGGCCGTCTGGGACGAGATGAAGGAGAACGCGCTGCTGTCCACCACCGCCGTCGCCCGCGGCATGGACGGGCGCCTGGTCGAAAGCGGCGGCGCGGCGCAGGTTGCGCGCCTGCTCGACGAATGGGCGGGGCAGGACGACGCGGTGGAACTGCACCTGGCCGCCCACAGCGCCGGCTCGATCCTGCTCGCGCCGCTGCTGCAGCTGCTCACCTCGAAGGGGCAGATCATCGGCGGCCCCGCGCACGGGATGCTCGGCATGGATCGCAGGATCGCCAGCGTCAACCTGTGGGCGCCGGCGATCACCATGGACATGTTCCTGATGAGCTACGTGCCGGCGATCGAGGCGCGCA
>DATCYC010000313.1:0-9372 GCA_036570525.1 Luteimonas sp. | reverse complement strand
CTTGTCCGCGCCCTGGCCGGCCGCCGCCGGACGCGACGCCGATGCGGCCGGTCGTGGCGCCGATGCGACCTGTGCGGGTGCCGGTGCCGATGCGCCCGTGCCACCTTCGCCCATGAGCCTGGCGATGATGCGCGCGACCTCGGCATTGACCGGCGCCGACACTTTCGTGGCTGCGGCATCGGGCCGCGCGGACGCCGCACCGGCGCTGCTGCCGGCGATCAGGCCGCGCGCCTTGATCGCGGTGATCGCAAAATCGGTATCGCCGCGGGTCACGCGCGGCCGGAACGGATGGCCATTCTGCTGTGCATAGGCCAGGCGGACCAGGCCGCCCTCGCGCAGCCGGATCTTGCCCGAGCCCTGCACCTGCATCGAGTACAGCGCACCGGCGTCGTCCACCCAGGCCAGCACCGGCGCCTCGATCGCGCGGCGTTCGATCTGCTGCCGCGACCAGTACGGCACGATGCGCCGGCCCTCGATGCGGACGCGGTAACGCTTGTCGCGCACCCCCGCGCCGACGTCATCGATCGCCAGCACGTACTCGCGCGCGCCGTCGCTGCCGGGAGAGGCCACCTTCAGCCGGTTGCCATCCAGTCGCAGCCACGCGGTGTCGCCATCGATGCGGCGCGAATCAAGCAGGTACAGGTCGTGCGGCACGCCGTACACCGGATACTTGAAGCGCGCGTCGCGCCGGCGGCTGCCGTCGAGCAGCGGTTCGAAATAGCCGGTCAGCTTGCCGGTGGTGTCCTGCGCCGGGCTCATCACCTGGTAGACATGGAAGTTCTGCTCGAAGAAATCTCGCAGGGCCGCGTTTCCGCCGGAATCGATGTGCTCGAACGTGCGGCACAGCTGCCCCCACACCGGCTTGCGGCGCAGCGCCGCGCAGCTCTGGCGCATGCCTTCGGCGGCCTCGCCCAGGTCGTCTCGCTCCCAGCCCGGCAGCGCGTCGAAACTGCGGGGCTCGAAGCGCGCCGACTTGGTGGCGAAGGGCTGGCCGAGGTTCGCGGCGGCCGGCGCGGCCGCGGTTTCCGGCGCGGGCGGCACCTGTGCAATGCCCCCGGCAGGCAGCAGGCACAGCAACAGGGCGATGCCGAAACATGGAGACGCACGGTTCATGGCGAGACCTCCGCTGATTCCCGCCGCCAGCTTGGGCGAACCCGGCGCCCGCCGCCATACCGCAGAGGACATATTGGTTTCGCCGCAGGACGGGCGCGGCAACGACGGCGGAAGTCGACCGCAAGGCCGCCCTTCCGGCCCCGCTTCTCCCCAGCCCCCGGATCCCGGCCCTACAGTTCGGCCAGCTTGCGCGACGCCACAACCGCCTCGACCCGGTTGCGCACGTCCAGCGCGCGGAAGATCGCGGCGAGGTGGATCTTGACCGTGCCCTCGCTGATGTTGAGATCGCGCGCGATGCTCTTGTTCGGCTTGCCCTGCGAAAGCAGCCGCAGCACTTCGATCTGTCGCTCGGTAAGCAGTTCGCGCAGGGCGTCGAGCGAGTCGAGGTTGCGGTGGCCGTTGTTCGCGACCGCACCCGGCGCCGCGGCCAGCAGCATCGGCGGCACATATACGCCGCCGGACATCACCAGCCGCACCGCCGACAGCATGATCTCCGGCGAATAGGCCTTGGGAATGTAGCCGCGCACGCCGAGATCGAGCAGCATCTTCATCTGCGCGGCGTCCTCCGCGCCGGACAGCACCACCACCGGCATGTCCGGATAGCGGCGCAGGACCGCGGCAATATGGTCGGGCCCCAGGGCGCCGGGCATCGACAGGTCGATCACCGCGACATCGGGCAACGGCGTGGAGTCGAGCTGCGCGTGCAGTTCGGCCACGGTCATGGCCTCGACGAACTCGACATCATTGTCGAGCTCCTCGAGTTTGGTCTTGACGCCCTCGATGATGAGGCGATGGTCGTCGGCGATCAGTACTCTCATGCGGCCCCGGGAACTCCATTCCGTGGTGGATGATTGCGTCGATACGAACGGTTGAACCCTGCTGGCAAGGCCATGCGCGCGGAACTGGTCCAGCATGGTCCCAGCATGCACCGCATTGCCGCGTGATGCGTCTCACAAACGGCATAGCTCCTCCGGGGTATGGCCCCGCATGGTGGCGGCGCCAACAATCGACCCGTGCTCCACCGGCCTTGTGAGGCGCTCCCGCCATGAACCGCGTACAGGCATCCGCATGCCCCCGGCGCAGCGTTGTCGCTGCGTGCCGGGCGTTGCCCGCGTCGGTGTCGCTCACCCTGATGCTGGTGGCGCTGGCCTGCGCAAGCGCCGCGCCGCAGGCGCGGGCCGGGAGTTTCGACTGGCGCAGCCGCGGCATCCTGTTCCGGATCGTCGCCGACGTCCCGGTCGATGCCGGCCCCGGGTCCGCAGCGGCCACCAGCACCGCGATCGGTGTCGATGCAATACCGTCGCCGCCGCCGCCGATGACGACCGCGACGCAGGTGCAGCCGGAGCCGAGTTTCCTGTTCGCCACCATCCACTACGGCAGCACCGAACAGCAGGGGTTGTTCCTGGCGGGCCTGCGCGAACGCCTGGAGGCATCCCGGATGCTGGTCAACGAGCTCAGCGGCGCCGAGCAATGGCGGCCCGAATACGAGGCCTACCGAAGCCTGGGGCAAGGGCAGCGCCTGAGCACGCTGCTGGGTACCCGGGCATTCGCGCAGTTGCAGGCGCAACTGCCGGCGTACACGGCCGACACGCTCGACGGCCTCAAGCCGTGGGTGGCGATGAGCATGCTCGAGATGCCGGACGAACCGGAACATGACGGCATCGACCTGCAGCTCGAAGACTGGGCGCGCGAAGGTGGCCTGCGCGTGCTGCACCTGGAGAACCTGCCCGAGCAGCTGGCCGCGCTGGACTGCGTGCCGGCCGCGGAGTACGCGGCGGTGCTCGGCCAGCGCCTGCGCGCCGGCTGGTCGTTCGAGGAAGAGGCCGCGCGCACGCTGGGCCATTACCGGCAGCGCGACCTGCCGGCCTGGTACGACGAGATCGAGCGGATGCCGGGCCTGGAAGGCGCCGCGATCGCGGTCGAGCAACGTGCCAGGCATTGCCTGATCGAAGCGCGCAACGCGCGCTGGCTGCCGGTGCTGGAGCGCTTGCTGCGCGAAGGCGACTGCTTCGTCGCGGTCGGCGCGATCCACCTCACCGGCGACCACGGCCTGCTTGCGCAGCTCAGCCGGCGCGGCTTCACCGTCACGGTGGAGCCATGGTGAGCATCCGGGGCACCACCGCAGCCATCGACCCGCGCCACCACCACCATCCGGAGACTGGAAGCCGATGAACGGATTGCGACAGGTGTTCTGGGGGCAGGGCGGATTCCTCTCGCCGCAGCACCTGCAGTGCCAGGACGCCTGGCAACAGCGCTACAGCCTGCGCCTGCACGCGCAGGCCACGCCGTTCTACTGGGGCTTCGAGGCGCTGGATCTGCGCGAGGACGCGCTGGCCAACGGCGTCGCCGAGATCGACCGGTTCACCCTGATCACCCGCGACGGCGAGCGCATCAGCGGTGGCTCGGCCGACACCCATGCGCGCGAGAACGCGAAGGTGCCGGCGCGCAACCTGGCCGAACTGCAGGTCACCGGCAAGGAGCCGATCTCGCTGTACCTGGCCGCGCAGCGCGAGCGCACGCTCGATATCCACGAACGTGGCGAACGCGGCCGCCTGCCGCCGCGGCACCAGCTGCTGTCGGAGCAGGTCGCCGATCCGTTCGACCCGGAGGCGCCCGGCATCGACGTCGACTTCCTCGCCTACCAGCTGCACATCGTCACCAGCCTCGACGACAACGCCGAGGTGCTGCTGCAGAACTGCGAGCACTGCAAGTTCGCCGAGATCGTCCAGACAGCGCCGGGCAAGTACAAGCTGGCCGGCGACTACGTGCCGCCGTCGGTGGCGCTGGCGGCATCGAGCAACCTGTTGCGCTGGACCCGGGCGATGCGCGACCTGCTGGTGTCGCGCGGCCAGGACTTCGCCGCGGCCAAGCGCCAGCGCGGCATCCGCGCCGCGTCGACCAGCGCCCAGGAAGTGGTGCGCATCGTGATGATGCAGAGCTTCGCGCGCCATATCTGCGCGTTCCAGGAGCACGTACGGCTGGGCGTGGTGTCGCCGTACCCGCTGTACCAGGAGCTGCGGCAGCTGGTGGCGGAATTCTCGACCTTCTCCGAGGACACCAGCTACTTCGGCGCGCTGCGCGCCGACCCCGGCGGCACCGAACTGCCCGACTACGACCACGACGACCTGCGGCTGTGCTTCCGCCGCGGCTTCGAGCGCGCCGAGGCGCTGATCAAGGCGCTCACCGTCGGCGCCGAGGTCGGCATCACCCTGGCCTTCGACGGCCGCTTCTACAAGGCCGACCTGCCGGCGCACCTGTTCGAGTCCGACAAGAACCGCTTCTACCTGGCGTTCGAATCCGACGTCGGCGGGCAGGCGCTGTTCGAGCGTTTGTCGCGCACCGGCAAGATCGCCACGCTGGAGGAAATGCCCAAGCTGCTGCAGGCGGCGCTGTTCGGGCTGAAGATCGACCTGCTTCCGGTGCCGCCCGAAGAGCTGCCGCAGAAGACCCCCAACACCACCTATTTCCTGGTCGATACCCGGCATCCGTTCTGGCAGATGATCCGCAACAACCGCAACATCGCGGTGTCCTGCGACCTGCCCGCGGACGAGACGGTGATCAAGCTGTATCCGGTCGGCGCGGACGAATGACGGAGCTGCGGGCATGGCGCGACTGATCGAACATTTCATGCCGGTGTTCTCGTTCGGGCTGGCGCTCGACGAGAAGATCGCGCAGTCGCAGGCGACCACGCCGGTCGTTGAAGTGCAGGCCGAGGCGAGGCGCCTGGTCGAGCACGCGCGCGCAGCCGCGCAGGCCGCGGGCCAGCGCCCGGAGCACATCGAAGCGGCCGCCTTCGCGCTGGTGGCGTGGATCGACGAGATCATCAGCCGCAATCCCGCGTACTGGAACGACGCCAGCCCGCTGCAGGTGGCGATGTTCAACACCAACAACGCCGGCAACGAGTTCTTCTACCACCTGGGCAACCTCAAGGCCGGCGAGGACGAGGTGCGCGAGGTGTACTACCACGCGCTGCTGCTCGGGTTCGTCGGCCAGTACTACTTCGAGACCGGCGATACCGGCGAACTGGGCAAGCTCAAGGAACTGCATGCACGGCAGCTACCGGTCGCGCCGGCGCCCACGCACGTGCTGCGCGAGGAGCAGATCACCCCGCAGCCCTACCTGAGCAAGGACCCGCCGGGCCCGCGCTATCCGCGCCAGTGGGACAAGCTGCTGCTCAAGGCCGGGATGGTGGTGGCGCTGCTGATCCCGCTTTGCTACCTGGCCTGGTACTTCCTGACCCCGGCGCCGCAGCGCGGGCCCAACGTGCAGCAGCTGGTCGATGCGCAGCTGCGCAACTACGCCTGCTCGGAACTGTCGGGCATCGTCGACGCCGAAGGCGCGGTGGTGGTGTCGGGCTTCGTGTCCAAACCCGGGGAGATCGAACAGGTGCGCCGCGATGTCGCCGCGATCGACGGCGTCGAATCCGGCCAGTACGACATCAAGGTGCGGATCTGGCCGCACTGCGAGGTGATCGCGCTGCTCAAGCCCTACCGCGAGCGCAACCTCAACCAGAACATGGGCCTGCAGGTCACCCCGACCACCGGCCATTCCGACCGCTTCATCGAGGGCGAGCGGATCATCGTGCAGCTCGTGCAGGCCGGCTACGACGGCTACCTGTACGTCGACTACTACACCGTCGAGGGCCAGGTGGTGCACCTGTATCCCAATCCCGGCGAGCCCGACAGCGGCCGCGTGCTGCGCGGCGGCGAGCGCTTCAACGTCGGCGAGTCCGCGCGCACCTGGAGCGTGGGGCCGCCGTTCGGCCAGGAGCTGATCACGGTGATCTCCTCGCCGACGCCGCTGTACCAGGGCGAGCGGCCCGAATTCGAGGAAGCCCGGGTCTACCTGCCGGCGCTGCGCGGCCTGCTCGACGCCCAGGCGGCCAATCCGCGGCTGGCGGCGAACTTCCTGATCCTGCAAACCGAACCGCAGGCGACGCCATGAATCCGCTCGACCGACTCAGCAGCTTCTACTACCGCATCCCGGGCCTGTCCTGGCTGTCGCGGCTGTCGAAGCCGGGCCTGCGCCGGGCGCTGGCGGTCGTGGTCGCGATCGTGCTGCTGCTGTTGCTGCTGTGGATCGCGATCGGCGTGCTGCCGTTGCTGCCGCTGCGGTTCTGGCAGCTGGCGGGGCTGTGCGCGATCGCCGCGGCGGTGCTGTGGTGGTTCCTGGTCGGCGCCAAACGCTATTCGCGGCGCGGCTTCAGCAGCAAGCGTATCGGCGACCTGGGCCCCGGCAATCCGGACGACGAGCGCGAGCCGCTGGCGAAGATGCGTGCGGCCATTGCAGAGGCCAAGGGCACGATCCGGCGCTCGCCGGACATCGACAAGGGCCGCGATCCGCTGTACCGGGTGCCGTGGCTGCTGTTCCTCGGCGACGCCGACGCCGGCGTGCCGGGCGTGCTGTCCGCGGCCGGCAAGGTGTCGCCGTTCCCGGCGCCGTCGCAGGCCGACGATCCGCAGCAGCTGTGGCGCTGGTGGTTCTTCAAGTCGATGATCGCCATCGAGGCGCATCCGCGCGTGGTCTGCGAGCCGGGCGCGCGGCTCGAGCGCGGCCTGTGGTACCAGGCGCTGACCCTGCTGTCGGCCGAGCGCGACAAGCTGGCGCTCAACGGCATCGTGGTGTGCATCTCCGCGCAGACCCTGCTGGCCGGGCCGGACGCGGCCAAGGCCACCGGCATCCGCCTGCGTCGGCTGGTCGACGAGGCCATGGAGCACCTGCAGATCAAGCTGCCGGTGTACTTCCTGGTGACCGGACTGGAACGCCTGCACGGCTACGCGCAGTTCCGCGCCGCGCTGCCGGCCGAGGCCTTCTCGCAGGCGCTGGGCTTCCGCCTGCCGGAGTCCGAGGTGGTCAACGCCGCCACCTCCGGCAAGCTCGACGAGATCCTCGACCCGATCGTCGAACGCCTGCACGCGCTGCGCGAGACCGCGCTGCGCAGCCAGGCCACGCCGGCCACGCGCCGCGGCGTGTTCGAGTTCGTCGAAAGCCTGCCGCGGCTGGCCGCGGGGCTGCGCGTGTTCGTCACCCAACTGCTCGAGGACAATCCGTTCCAGCGCACGCCGCGCTGGCGTGGCCTGTATTTCGGCGGCGGCGGCACCGAGGCCGCGCCGGGCGGTGCGTTCATCGCCGACCTGTTCACCCGCTTCCTGCCAGGGGACCAGCCGCTGGCCACGCCCAGCGTGAAGGGCAATGCCGGCCGCCTGACCGGTGCCGCGCTCGGCGTGGCGGCGATGCTGGCCCTGTCGGCCTACCTCAGCTACGGCCTGTTCGCCGCGCGCCAGGACGACAGCCAGCTGCTGGCGCAGACGCGCGCGGCCTGCCAGCAGAAGCAGGGCGCCGGCGCCGGCGGACGCATCGCCTGGGTGGCCGAGTGCGGGCGCACGATCGAACAGCTCGAAGCCGCCGCCGCCGGTACCTCGCTGGGCTTCGGCATCCGCCGCGCCGACAAGGACATCGAACAGCTCAAGCAGCAGGTGGTGCAGGACTTCTCGCGCCTGATCCTGGCGCCCTACGACCAGATGCTGGGCACCGACCTGGCGCGCGGCGAGGCGGGCCTGGAGCACGCGCTGGCCGTGGCGCAGCGGTTGCGCCTGCTGGAGGACTGCCGGCGCAGCCGCGAGGAATGCGCCCGGGCCGAACGCCTGAACAACGTCGTGTTCGACCCGGCCTCGCGCCTGTTCGCGCCGTTCCAATCCGGCGAGGCCGACGTGCGCATCGACCGGCAGCGCGCCAATGCGCTGTTCTCGACCTACCTGGGCTACCTGCGCTGGCAGGACGACGACGTGCTCGACGACGAGCAGCAGCGCCTGGGCGAGGAGTTCGAACAGGTCATGGACCAGTACCGGCCGCGCGCGCCAGACGTCGTGGCCTGGGCACAGGTGCGGCACGCGCCCATCGACCTCAAGCGGTTCTGGCTGCCGGACGACCGCGTGGTCGCGGTCGAGCCCGGCACGCTGCCGTCGATTTCCGCCGCCTACACCTTCGACACCTGGGAAGGCGTGCTGCGGCCGTGGCTGCAGACCGCCGATGACCTGGCACCGCAGAGCGAGGCCGCGCTCGCGGATTTCCGCAAGGGGTACTTCGAAGCCTATTTCCGCGCCTGGGGGCAGTTCCAGGCCCGCTTCTTCGAAGGCGTGCAGCTGTGGCGCGGCCACTACGACGACCTGCGCATCCGCGCCGCCTCGACCGACAACCCGTACCGCTTTTTTTTTGAGACCGCGCAGCGCCACCTGTTCGGCCTGCCGCTGGAACTGCCGCTGGGCACGCGCTGGTCGACGACCTGGGCGCAGATCAAGTCGGACTGGTTCCGCGGCTGGCGGCCGGCCGGCCGCTTCATCGGCGGCACCGTGTCGGGCTGGTTCCCGGACGACGACCGGATCAAGCCGCCGCCCTGGGTACCGGCACTGCTCGAAAGCCTGAGCGGAAGCCTTCGCGAGCAGGAGCCCCTGTTCGCGAAGGCGTACCTGCAGCTGGGCGAGGACAGCGCCGGCACTGACGTCTACCAGCTTGCCGCCGCGTTCTACCAGGCCAAGGGCCGGCCCGCGGACGGCCCGGCCGCCGACTACGCGCAGCTGCTGCAGGCGCTGGACAAGCCGGACGAGGATTTCGCGACCCGGTTCAGCGGCGAGGACCTGGCCGCGTGGTCGATCGTGCAGGGTCCGGCGCGCCTGCTGTTGCTGCTGACCGTGCATCGCGCCGGCGAGTACGTGCAGACGCGCTGGGTGGAAAGCATCGTGGAGCCGCTGGCGAAGCTGCCGGCGAGCGAACAGATCGCGACCCTGTACGGCGAGCAGGGCAAGCTCGACGCCTTCGTCAACGACTGGCTCAAGCCCTTCGTCACCGAGAAGGAACGCATGCCGGTCAAGGTCGCCGGCATCAGCATGCCGCTGGCGCCGGCGTTCCAGGGCGTGGTCGGCGCCGAGCGCCAGTTCCTGCCGGTGCTGGGTGCGGACAAGCCGTTCATGGCCGGCGCGTTCGTGTTCTCCGGCCCCAGCCTGACCGGTGCGATCGAGGAGGGCGCGGACGGCACCGTGCTGGAGATCGACTGCAAGGAACGCCTGTACCGCGCGACCTCCAACGCGCCTTCACTGGCCGAGGCCCGGGTCACGGTGTTCTGGTCGCCCGCCTCGTGCACGAGCGCGCGCATCCGGATCAGCCTCGCCGAGCCGGTGCCCGACGCGCTCGCCGTGGCGATGGACGCCGGCACCGACGTCTACCAGCTCGCCGCCGCGTTCTACCAGGCCAAGGGCCGGCCCG
>DATCYC010000312.1:2500-4283 GCA_036570525.1 Luteimonas sp. | reverse complement strand
CCATCGGCACGCCGGCTTCCCGGCACAGCGGCAGCAGGGCCATCGCCTGTTCGCGCCGCAGCGCATCGCCCGCGCCCTTGTTGCGGTACTGCAGCAGCGCCGCGTGCGCGACGACCGCGCGCGCGCGTTCCAGCAGGCGGGCGGTGTCGTCGTCGTCCGGCGTGAGCAGGTACAGCCCGCGCAGCGGGCGACCTGGAGCTGCGTGGCCGGCGTGCCGGCGGTGGGGATTCATCGTCGCGGTTTCCTGCAGGCGCGCGGGGTGGGACAATGCGGCTTTCCGCACAGAATTCCCCGCCGGGACGCCATTATCCGATGAACGAGACCGCCGTCGCCTACCGCACCTGGATGTGCGTCGTGTGTGGCTTCATCTACGACGAAGCGGCCGGGCTGCCCGAAGAGGGCATCGCCCCGGGCACGCGCTGGGAAGACATCCCGGACACCTGGACGTGCCCGGACTGCGGCGTGACCAAGGACGATTTCGAGATGATGCTGGCTTGAAGCGCGCTGGCCTGAAGCACGCAGGGCGCGTCGCTCAGCTGACGCGGCCGGCGCCGCCGAGTTCCACCAGCCGCGCGCGCACCTTCATCGCATCGCGGGCGTTCGGATTGAGCTGCAGGTAGCGCGCCAGGTCGGTACGCGCGCCGCTGGCGTGGCCCATGTGCAGGTAGCCCAGGCCGCGGTCGCGCAGCGCGTCGGGATCGTTCGGCGACAGTTTCAGCAGGCGGTCGGCGCTGCGCGTCGCGCGCTCCCAGTCCTCGCCGTCGCTGTAGACGCCGTGCAGGTTGCGCAGCACGCGCATCAGGATGGCGCGGTGCGAGGCCGGGTTCAGGATTTGCGACAGCGCATCGTCGTCCGGCGCGTCGCCGCCCAGGTGCGGACGCGCGCGCTGGCGCAGTTCGTCGACGTCGAGCGGGCGGCCGCGGTTGAACGGATCCATCACCAGCACGCCGTCGTCCACCGGCAGCCGCACCAGGAAGTGGCCCGGGAACGAAACGCCGTCGAGCGGCACGCCGAGCCGGCGCGCGACTTCCATCTGCACCATCGCCAGCGAGATCGGATTGCCCCGCCTGCGCTCGAAGACCTCGTTGAGGTAGCTGTTGCGCGGGTCGTAGTACTGGTCGTGGTCGCCGGCGTAGCCCAGATCCTCGAACAGGTGGCGGTTGATCGCCTGCATCTTCAGCGCCCAGTGCTCGAGCGCGTCGATCTCCTCGCGCATGCCGGCGGCATGGCCCTGGACGAGCGTGTCGTACAGGTCGGCGTCGAGGTCGGGATACTCGTCGCGCGCGATCAGCAGCGCCGTCCCCAGCAGCGGCAGTGCGCCGTCGTCTAGCCGGGCGAGCGAGTTCCAGTCGGGGAGTTCGATGCGGACACCCATGCGGCAAGCCTGCGCCGCGGCCGTCGGCGTCGCAAGTACGGCCGCTGCGTTCAGTCGCCGGAAAGGGGGATCCCGGGGCCGAAATGCAGCTCCGCGCCGTCCTGCAGGCCGATTTCCATCGCCTTGCCGGCATTGAGTTCGAGCACGTAGCGCGCCGGTGCGCTGCTCGGATAGGACGGGCAGCGGTTGCCTGCCGAGCAGGGCGGCACGTCGCGCTGCTGCGATACCAGCCTGCGCTGATCGTCGAAGTAGAGGATGTCGAGCGGGATCCGGGTGTTCTTCATCCAGTAGGCCTGGGGCGCCAGCCGGTCGTGGATGAACAGCATTCCGTGGCCGGCGGGCAGCTCGTCGCGGAACATCAGCCCGCGCGCGCGTTCAGCATCCGTATCGGCGATCTCGACCTGGTAG
>DATCYC010000311.1:0-2537 GCA_036570525.1 Luteimonas sp. | reverse complement strand
GCCGCCGATGCTGCAGGAACCGCGCGCGGCGAAGTCGACCGGGTAGGCCAGTCCATGTCCGGCGGCCGCGTCGTGCACGGCCTGCAGGGTGATGCCCGGCTGCACGGTCAGCGTGCGGTCGACGGGATCGAAGCCGAGCACCCGGTTCATGCGCGCCAGGCTCAGCACCAGTTCGCCGCTGGCCGCAACCGCGCCGCCGGACAGCCCGGTGCGGCCGCCGGATGGCACGATCGCCACGCTGTTCGCGCCTGCCCAGCGGACGATGGCCTGCACCTGCTCCACGTCCGCCGGCAGCGCGACCGCCAGCGGCGCCGGCGTCCAGCGGCGGGTCCAGTCGCGGCCGTAGTGCTCGAGTTCCGCCGGATCGGTTTCCAGGCGCAGGCCGGGGATGTTGCGGCGCAGATCGTCGAGGCGAGGGTCGGTCATGGGTGGGTCACTCGGGAATACGTCGCTCGGAACGGATCGCGACGGGACAGGATCGTCATTCCCGCGAAAGCGGGAATGACAGCATCGGGGTAGCCACGGACCGCAGCAGCCAAAGCCTGCCAGCCGCGCCGCACCCCGTCCAGTGCGGCAGTGCAGCAAACATCCCCGTTTTGCTGGCACACTGGATCGTCCCCACTCCATTCCGAGCGATGCAGAAGACCTCGTACCCCCGCCAGGACATCCGCGTGCTGCTGCTCGAAGGCGTCAGCCAGACCGCGGTCGACACGTTCCGCGATGCCGGCTACACCAACATCGACCTGCACGCCAAGTCGCTGCCGGAAGATGAACTGCGGCGGCGCATTGCCGACGCGCACTTCATCGGCATCCGCTCGCGCACCCAGCTCACGGCCGAAGTGCTGGCCGACGCGCGGCGCCTGCTCGCCGTAGGCTGCTTCTGCATCGGCACCAACCAGGTCGACACCGAGGCCGCGCAGCTGGCCGGCATCCCGGTGTTCAACGCGCCCTACTCCAACACCCGCAGCGTGGCCGAGCTGGTGCTCGCGCAGGCGATCATGCTGCTGCGCGGGGTGCCGCAGAAGAACGCGCAGTGCCACCGCGGCGGCTGGTCCAAGTCCGCCGCCGGCAGCCACGAGGCGCGCGGCAAGACCATCGGCATCATCGGCTACGGCCACATCGGCACCCAGGTCGGCGTGCTGGCCGAGGCGCTGGGCATGCACGTGCTGTTCCACGACATCGAGACCAAGCTCTCGCTGGGCAACGCGCGCACGGCGACCGGCCTGGACGACCTGCTCGCGCGCAGCGACGTGGTCACCCTGCACGTGCCGGAGACCCCGGCCACGAAGCTGATGTTCGGCGCCGCGCAGATCGCGCGGATGCGGCCGGGCACGCACCTGATCAACGCATCGCGCGGCAGCGTGGTCGACATCGACGCGCTGGCAGAAGCCCTGCGCTCGGGACACCTGGCGGGCGCGGCGGTGGACGTGTTCCCCAGCGAGCCCAAGGGCAACGAGGACCCGTTCGAATCGCCGCTGCTGGGGCTGGACAACGTCATCCTCACCCCGCACGTGGGCGGCAGCACGCTGGAGGCGCAGGACAACATCGGCGTGGAGGTCGCGGCCAAGCTGGTGCGCTACAGCGACAACGGCAGCACGCTGTCGGCGGTGAACTTCCCCGAGGTCACCCTGCCCGGCCACGCCGGCAGCCGCCGCCTGCTGCACATCCACCGCAACGTGCCGGGCGTGCTGTCGCAGGTGAACGAGGTCTTCGGCAGCCACAGCGTCAACATCGACGGCCAGTACCTGCGCACGGACGCGAATGTGGGCTACGTGGTGATCGACGTGGACGCCGACGAGCGCCAGGCGGTCGAGCTGCGCGCTGCGCTGGCGGCGATCCCGGGCACGCTGCGCACGCGGGTGTTGTACTGAGCGACGCCGTACCGACCGGTTCGCTCTTGTAGGAGCGGCTTCAGCTGCGAGCCTTAGCTCCCTCCCCTGCGAAGGCAGGGGGTGAGGAGACGCGTTTGCGAGCCACTGGCTCGCGCGCCGACGAACGCACGCCAGCTGTGCTGGCGGGCCGGACGGGTTGGGGAGGGGTGCCGTTGGGATCGTCGCAAACCGTGGGCACCCCCTCCCAACCTCCCCCTGCCTTCGCAGGGGGAGGGGCCAGAGCAAAAGCTCGCGGCTGAAGCCGCTCCTACAGGGGCTTGTCGGCGCGGGCGAGCCACTTGGCGGCCATGCGCCGCAGTGATTCGTCGGCGGACGTGTCTTCGGCGACGGCGGCGATGTCGCGCCAGGCCAGGTCGAGCGACTCCTCGCTGACGGCGAAATCCTCGTCGCGCCCGGCGACCACGACGTAGCGAACGTCGTAGTGCCAGTGCGCGGGCACGCCCTTGTGTTCGGGGATCATGTGGCGGTCCAGGTCGAAGATGCCGGGCACCACGCGCAGGCCGCTCAGTCCGGATTCTTCCTCCGCCTCGCGCAGGGCGCTGCGCGCCAGGTCGCGGTCGCCGTCGGCGTGGCCGCCGAGCTGGAGCCAGCGATCAAGCTTGCGGTGGTGGGTCAGCAACACGCGTTGCCCCGCACCGTCGACCA
>DATCYC010000310.1:0-8465 GCA_036570525.1 Luteimonas sp. | reverse complement strand
CGCCATGTTCTGCGTGAGCACCCAGTCGCCGTCCTGCAGCACCGGCACCGCGCCGGCGGGATTGAGCCTGAGGAATTCGGGTGACTTGCGATCATCGCGCGAGACGCGGATCGCCTCGTACGGCTTGCCGATCCATTCGAGCACGATGTGGTCGGCGAGCGAGCAAGCGCCGGGCGAGTAGTAAAGCTTCATGCAACGACTCCATGGGCGAAACCGACATGATGCCGGCGTCGCGATGATGGAGCAGTCGTGCTGCTGGAACGGATCGTCGCGGGAAGTAGCGGCTCAGCCTTGGCGCACTCAACCCTGGCGCGGTTTGAGGTCCTGCACCTTGAGGAAGGTGTGGCCGCCGATCGTGGCGACCTGGTAGGCGTTGCGCCAGCTCGGGCTGGCGATGTCGTGGGCCAGGAAGTGGCTGGCGCCGGGCACGATCTCGGTGCGCTCGCCGGCCGGCAGCGCCCAGTTGCGCTCGGACTCGATGGCGATCGTCACCGCCTGGGACCAGGCCTCGACGTTGCGCAGCCGCGTATTGGGCGATACCAGCGACGGGGCGAACTGCTTGCGCGCGGTGACCACCTCGCACATCGAATCGCCCCACAGGCCGCTTTCCTCGCGGCGCAGGGCAACCTCGGCCACGGCCTGCTGGCCACGGTCGGACTGGTCGCGGGCCTCCAGGTACACAGTGGTGCTGAGGCAGAGCGAATCGGCGGCTTGCGGCGGCAGGACGGAGGCCAACCACAGGATCCATGCCAGTTTCATCGAACAGACTCCTTGCTGCGTTGCGCCCGCAGGCACCACCGGATCCAGGGGGATCGGTGTTGCCAACGGACATGGCGTATTGGGGAGGGCAGCGGCTCTATGGCGCTTTAGCCCGGGCTCCGAAGACCGCAGAACGGCGGTCCGGGCCGGCCCTGCCGGAAACGTGCGGCAGGAAAAAGTTGCCGCACGGTAGCGGCAGGTTTCCTAACGGAGCCTGAACGGGAATTCTGAAATGCTTGATTGGATTGGAGTTTTTATTCGGGATTTCGCGCAGCAGACGGCTGGCGCCTAAAGCGCAGCCGCTACGCGCGCGGCCTGCGCGATCGCGCGCTTGGCGTCCAGTTCGGCGGCCACGTCCGCGCCTCCGATCACCTGAATACGGACCGAAGCGGCCTGCAGTGGCGCCATCAGGTCGCGCCGCGGTTCCTGGCCGGCACACACCACCACGTGGTCCACGGCGAGCCTCTGCTCGCTGCCCTCGACGCGCACGCGCAGGCCGTCGTCGTCCACGCCCAGGTACTCCACGCCGCCGAGCATCCGCACGCCCTTGGCCTTGAGCGTGGCGCGGTGGACCCAGCCGGTGGTCTTGCCCAGCCGCGCGCCCGGGCGGCCGTCGCTGCGCTGCAGCAGCCACACCTGGCGCGGCGACGGTTCCGGCCGGGCGGGGACCAGGCCGCCGCGCGCGCGGAAGTGGCGGTCCACGCCCCATTCGGCCATCCAGCGTGTGGAATCGAGGCTGGGCGAGGGCGCGTCCTGGACCAGGAACTCGGCCACGTCGAAGCCGATGCCGCCGGCGCCGATGATGGCCACGCGCCCGCCGATGACGACGCGCCGCTGCAGCACGTCGAGGTAGCCGACGACCTTCGGATGGTCGTGGCCGGGGAAGTCGATCCGGCGCGGCGTCACGCCGGTGGCGAGCACCACCTGGTCGAAGCCCGACAGCAGTTCCGGCGTCGCCCGCGTCGACAGCCGCAGCTCCACGCCGGTTTCGTCGATGCGGTGGCGGAAGTAGCGCAGGGTCTCGTGGAATTCCTCCTTGCCGGGAATCGTCTTGGCCAGGTTGAACTGGCCGCCGATCTCGTCCGCCGCATCGAACAGCGTGACGTGGTGGCCGCGCTCGGCGGCGATCGTCGCGCAGGCCAGGCCCGCCGGGCCCGCGCCGACCACGGCGATACGCCCGGGCGCATTGGTCGGCGTGTATTCCAGCTCGGTCTCGTGGCAGGCGCGCGGGTTGACCAGGCAGCTCGCACGCCTGTTCTGGAACACGTGGTCCAGGCACGCCTGGTTGCAGGCGATGCAGGTGTTGATTTCATGCGCCTTGCCTTTGCGGGCCTTGGCCACCCACCCCGGGTCGGCCAGCAGCGGGCGCGCCATCGACACCATGTCGGCGCCGCCCGAGGCGAGGATGCGTTCGGCCACGTCGGGCATGTTGATGCGGTTGGTGGCCACCAGTGGCAGCGCCACGTGCGGACGCAGCTTCGCCGTCACCCCGGCGAACGCCCCGCGCGGCACCGACGTGGTGATGGTGGGTACGCGCGCCTCGTGCCAGCCGATGCCGGTGTTGATGATGGTCGCGCCGGCGGCTTCCACGGCCCTGGCCTGGGCGACGATCTCGTCCCAGTCGGCGCCGCCTTCGACCAGGTCGAGCATCGACAGTCGGTAAATGATGATGAAGTCCGGCCCGCAGGCCTCGCGCACGCGGCGCACGATTTCCACCGCGAAGCGCATGCGGTTTTCCGCGCTGCCGCCCCAGCGGTCGTCGCGCTTGTTGGTGCGCGCAACCGTGAACTGGTTGAGCAGGTAGCCCTCCGAGCCCATCACCTCGACGCCGTCGTAGCCGCCCTCGCGCGCGAGCCTGGCCGCGGTGGCGAAGGCGTCGATCTGGCGTTCGACTCCCCGTGCTGACAGCGCGCGCGGGGTGAACGGATTGATCGGCGACTTGAGCCGGGACGCCGACACCGACAGCGGATGGTAGGCGTAGCGGCCGGCGTGCAGCAGCTGCAGGCAGATCTTCGCGTCGTGCGCGTGCACCGCGGCGGTCACCTGGCGGTGCTTGCGCGCTTCCCACGGCCAGCTGAGCTTGCCCGCGAAAGGTTTCAGCCAGCCGACCAGGTTCGGCGAGAAGCCGCCGGTGACCATCATCCCGACGCCGCCTTCGGCGCGCTCGGCGAAATAGGCCGCGAGTTTGGGGAAGTCGCGCCGGTGGTCCTCGAGGCCGGTGTGCATCGAGCCCATCAGCACCCGGTTGCGCAAGGTGGTGAAACCCAGGTCGAGCGGCGCGAACAGGTGCGGGTAGGGCGTGGCGTCGGGCATGCGGGCGTGCGCTGGCGTACGGAGCGGGCCACGATGCCGGGAAAGCCCGCGGGCGGCAACCCGCGGGTCCGCTTCGGCAGGCGTCAGCGGATGGGAACCGCCGTGCCGCGCACCACGATCCCGCCGCCTGCGGGAATGTCCACCTGCAGCCGGCTCGGCCGTCTCATTGCCTCGCCTTGGCGGATCAGGATGGACGCAGGCGCGGCCAGCAGGCCCGCGTCGCGCAGGTAGCCGCCCAGCGCGGCCGCCGCGGCGCCGGTCGCCGGATCCTCGACCACTCCGCCGACCGGGAACGGATCTCGCGCATGTTTCCGCGCCGAGGGGCGACGAACGCTGTTTCCGAATAGCCGACTTCGCTGGCAATGGCCTGCATCGTCGCGCTGTCCGGCAACGCGTCGCTGATCCAGACGCCCGCGGGATTGCCGCCCGCGGGATCGTCGGAAAATGCGGCATGGCGGTGCAGGTTGCCATTGTTCACGAGGAAGCTCCAGGATGCAGTGCAGGAGGCACGGGCGGGGGATTGCGCTCGGCGAACTGGCCGTTCCAGTACGGGTAATAAGGGTAGGGCGGCATGACGGCGCTGGCGGCATCCAGCCGCGCGACCTGTTCGACATCGAGGTTCCAGCCGATGGCGCCGAGGTTCTGCTGCAGCTGTTCCTCGTTGCGCGCACCGATCAGGATCGTGGAAACGGTTGGGCGCTGCAGCAGCCAGTTCAACGCAACCTGCGGCACGGTCTTTCCGGTTTCCGCGGCGACGATGTCCAGTGCGTCGATGATGCGATACAGGCGTTTCTCGTCGACCGGCGGGGCGAACCCGGCGGTGTCGCGCAGGCGGCTGCCCTCGGGCAGCGGTTGGCCGCGGCGGATCTTCCCCGTGAGCCGTCCCCAGCCCAGCGGGCTCCACACCACCGCGCCGATGCCTTGGTCGAGGCCCAGCGGCATCAGTTCCCACTCGTAATCGCGGCCTGCCAGCGAGTAGTACGCCTGGTTGGCGACGTAGCGCGGATAGCCGCGGCGGTCGGCGACCGCCAGCGACTTCATCAGTTGCCAGCCGGAGAAGTTGGACGCGCCGAGGTAGCGCAGCTTGCCGGCGCGCACCAGGCCGTCGAGCGTGGACAGGGTTTCCTCCACCGGCGTCATCGCATCGAAGTGGTGCAGCTGCAGCAGGTCGATGTAGTCCGTGCCGAGCCGTTGCAGCGCCTTGTCGACCGCGGCGACGAGATGCTGGCGCGACGAGCCGACATCGTTCGGGCCATCGCCCATGCGCAGCGAGGTCTTGGTCGACACGATCACCCGGTCGCGTCGGCCCTTGATCGCCGCGCCGAGGATCGACTCCGAAGCGCCGTCGGAATACACGTCGGCGGTATCGAAGAAATTGACGCCGGCGTCGAGGCTGATGTCGACGATGCGTCGCGCCTGTTCGACGCCGGTGTTGCCCCAGGCGCTGAACAGCGGTCCCTTGCCGCCGAAGGTACCGGCGCCGAAGCCGAGCGCGGATACCTTCAGGCCCGAGGCGCCGAGTTGGCGGTATTCCATCGCCGTGCCGATGCCGCTCATGCGCCTGCCTCGTGCTGCATCGCGATCTCCATGCTCATCCGGCCGCCGCCGACCGACCAGTCGGAGAAGTCGTTCTCGCCGAGATACACGAATACGTCCTGCGGACGGATGCCGGCGGCTTGCCCGAGGTTGGCGGCGATACGCGCATAGAGGTCGCGCTTCATTGCGTCGCTGCGTCCGCGCCGCAGCGTGATCTGCACTATCACGAGGCTGTCGGAGCGCTGCACGCCGAGGAAGCCGCGGTCGAACAGGAAGTCGCCGGGCTGGTACTCGGACAGCAGCTGGAAGAAATCGTCCTCGGGAATGCCGATCGCCGCGACCATCGCTGCGTGCACGCCGCGCGCGATGGCGGCCTTGTGCGCGGATGAGGTCCCGGCGGGAATGGCGATGCGGGTGAAAGGCATGGGCGGTTCCGGAATCGGGAAACACGCAGCCTAGGGCGTTGCATCTTCAGCAAAAACCGCCAAAATAGCGAATCAATATCAATGAATTATTGATAATGAACGACCGCATCGGCGACCTCGGCCTGTTCCTGCGCGTGCTCGACCTGGGCTCGATCAGCGCCGCCGCGCGCAGCCTCGACCTTTCGGTGGCGGTCGCCAGCCAGCGCCTGAAGCGACTGGAACGCGCGCTCGGCGTGCGCCTGCTGCACCGGACCACGCGCCGCCTGCATCCCACGCCCGAGGGCGTCGCGCTGGCGGAGCAGGGTCGTGAACTGGTCGAGGACCTCGAAGCGCTCACCAGCGGCCTGCGCCGGTCGGCGACCGAGGTGTCGGGGACGCTGCGCGTGACCACGTCCGCCTCGTTCGGGCGGCTCTACGTCTCGCCGCTCCTGCCCGAATTCCTGCTCGCGCACCCGCGGCTGCGGGTGAGCATCGACCTGAGCGACCAGACGCTCGACCTGGTGAGCGCCGGCTTCGACCTGGCGATCCGGATCGGCGCGCTGGAAGACTCCGCCCTGGTCGCTCGCAAACTGGCCAGCAACCGCCGGGTGCTGTGCGCCGCGCCCGACTACCTGCGCCGCCACGGCGCGCCGCAAACCCCCGAAGACCTCGCCCGGCACGAATGCATCCTGCTGTCCGGCAGCCAGGGGCGCCGCGACACCTGGCGGCTGCGCGATCGCCAGGGCAGGGAGTCCGTCGTCCATGTGCAGGGGCGGCTCGAGAGCAATTTCGGCGAGGTTGTCCGCGACGCGGCAGTGGCCGGCCTCGGCATCGCCCAGCATTCGACCTGGCACGTGTGCGAGGACCTCCGCGCCGGCCGCCTGCAGGTCGTGCTGCCGGACCATTCGATCGCCGACAGCGGCATCTACGCCGTGATGCCGCAACGGCGCCTGGTACCGCCGCGGGTGCGGGCGTTCACGGAGTTCCTCGCGGGGAAGTTCGGCGAAAACCCGCCCTGGGAGCGCGCTCTGGCAAAATAGCGGGCTTCCCTTCGTCCGCCGCTGTCCGGCGCCCCAGGAGTTGTTTCATGAGCCACGTCGATATCCGTTCCGCCGCCCGCCCCGATCCCGACCAGCCGATGGTCGACATCGCCGATTACGTCATCGACGCGAAGATCGATTCGCAGGAGGCCTACGACACCGCGCGCTACATGCTGCTCGACTCGCTGGCCTGCGCGATGCTGGCGATGAAGTTCCCCGATTGCGTCCGGCACCTCGGCCCGCTGGTCCCCCGCGGCGAGATCCCCGGCGGCGCCCGCGTGCCCGGCACCTCCTTCGAACTCGACCCGGCCCAGGCCGCGTTCAACATCGGCACCCAGGTGCGCTGGCTCGACTTCAACGACACCTGGCTGGCGGCCGAATGGGGCCACCCGTCCGACAACCTCGGCACCATCCTCGCCGTCGCCGACTGGCTGTCGCGCAAGGCCGAGAAGGAAGGCGGCAAGGGCCTGACCGTGCGCGACGTGCTGGGCTGGGCGATCAAGGCGCACGAGATCCAGGGCATCTACGCGCTGAAGAACTCGTTCAACCGGGTCGGCCTCGACCACGTGATCCTGGTCCGCCTGGCCTCGACCGCGGTGGCCACCGCGATGTTCGGCGGCAGCAAGGAAGAGGTGATCAACGCGGTCTCGCACTCGTGGATCGACAACGGCGTGCTGCGCACCTACCGCCACGCGCCCAACACCGGGCCGCGCAAGAGCTGGGCCGCGGGCGATGCCTGCCGCCGCGCGGTGATCCACGCGATCAACGCCGTCGACAAGAAGGTGGTCGGCTACCCGAGCGCGCTGTCGGTCAAGACCTGGGGCTTCTACGACATCGCTTTCGGTGGCAAGGAGTTCCAGTTCGAGCGCCCGTTCGGCAGCTATGTGATGGAGAACATCCTGTTCAAGATCAGCTTCCCGGCCGAGTTCCACGCCCAGACCGCGGTCGAGTGCGCGATGCAACTGCATCCGCAGGTGGCCGATCGCATCGACGAGATCGAGAAGATCGTCATCGAGACCCAGGAAGCCGGCGTGCGCATCATCGACAAGACCGGCCCGCTGGCCAACTACGCCGACCGCGACCACTGCCTCCAGTACATGGTCGCCGTGCCGCTGATCTTCGGCCGCCTGACCGCTGCGGACTACAACGACGACATCGCCGCCGACCCGCGCATCGACGCGCTGCGTTCGAAGATGGCGGTGTCGGAGAACCCGCAGTTCACCAAGGACTACTTCGACCCCGACAAGCGCTACATCGGCAACTCGGTGCAGGTGTTCTTCAAGGATGGCAGCTCGACGGAGAAGGTCTCGATCGATTACCCGATCGGCCACCGCAAGCGTCGCGGCGAAGGTATCCCGGTGCTGATGGACAAGTGCGAAAAGGCGCTGCGTGCGCACCTCGCGCAGGACAAGGTGGACCGCCTGATGGCGCTCGCTGCCGATCCCGCAACCCTTGATGCGCTCCCCGTTTCCGAATTCATTCAGCTTTACCAACAATAATGGCCCCGTTCAGCGGCATCCGTTACGCAGTCGTTAACAGCGCCTTCACGGCTTTCCTCCTAGGGTTTCGCCGGGCGTTCCCTGCGGCCGTCTGAGCCAATGACAATCAAGAAAAGTTACTCCCCCTGATCAAAGGAGCTGAACCCTGATGAACAAGAAACTCCTCTGTGCCGCGCTGCTCGCCGGCATCGGCTGCGTGCAGGCCGCCAATGCGCAGGAGTTCGACGACCGCTGGTACGTCACCGGCAGCGTCGGCTACAACTTCCAAGACTCCGAGCGCATGACCGACGATGCTCCGTTCGGCACCATCGGCGTCGGCAAGTTCCTCAGCCCGAACTGGTCGATCGACGGCGAACTGAACTACCAGAACCCCAACTTCTCCGATAACGAAGACCTGAACTACAGCCAGTACGGCATCTCGTTCGATGCGCGCTACCACTTCATCGCCGAAGGCCGCAGCTGGAATCCGTACCTGCTGGCAGGCCTGGGCTACCAGCGTGCCGAGGAAGAGTTCGACAACTTCCCGAACCCGGATTCGCCGATCCAGCGCGAAGACAGCCACGTTGCCGGCAAGCTGGGCGTCGGCGTGCAGAGCACGTTCGACAAGCGCGTCGCCATCCGTGCCGAGCTCGCCTACCGCATCGATGCCGACAACGACAGCTACGCCGCACTCGCCAGCGATCCCAACCACGATGATGGCGAGGACTGGTTCGGCGACATCCTGGCCTCGGTCGGCGTGGTGATCCCGCTGGGCCCGGCGCCGACCGCCCCGGTCGCCCCGGCCCCGGCCGCCCCGAGCTGCGCCGACATGGACAGCGACGGCGACGGCGTGAACGATTGCGACGACAAGTGCCCGGATTCGCAGGCTGGCCAGACCATCGGTCCGGACGGCTGCCCGGTGCCGGTGTCGATCG
>DATCYC010000309.1:0-4640 GCA_036570525.1 Luteimonas sp. | reverse complement strand
GGCGCCGGCCGTGCCCGCCGTGCCGCCGCCAGCGCCGCCACCGGCCCCGGCCGAGCTCAGCCTGACCCGGATCTATTCCGGCCCGGAAGGCTTCCTGCAGCTGATCGAGCAGTTCGAGGATGGCGTGCAGGCCTTTTCGCTCAACGATTTCCGCGAGTCCTACACCCCGATGCAGTGGCGCGAGCTGGTGCCTCGGCTGCGCGAAGCCGGCTTCTCGCAGGCGCGCGTGCGGCTGAAGGTGGAGCCTTCCGACCAGATGCGGCAGTACCTCGCCGCGCGCGAGAAGCCGGCCAGCCTGCCCACCCGCATCGTCGAGTAGCAAGACGCGCACGCGCTACCGAAAACCGCTCCACAGGAGACCGTCATGGCTATCGAAACGAGCGAATGGCTCAACCCCGTCCGCGACGACGCCCCCACCGGCGACGACGTCAGCTTCAGTGATGTGTTCGACAAGATCCGCGAAGCGCGGCGCAGCGACGACCCCGACCTGCCGCAGGGCGACTGGGAGCACGAACTCAAGGCCGCCAACTGGCGCGAGGTGATCAAGCTCGCCGGCAGCGTGCTGGCCGAGCAGAGCAAGGACCTGCAGGCCGCGGTCTGGCTCGGCGAGGCGCTGATCGCCCAGCACGGACTGGACGGCGCGCACGGGGCCTGCGAACTGCTGGCCGAACTGATGGACCGCTACTGGGACGAGATGTATCCGCGCGTCGAGGACGACGACCTCGACGAGCGCGCCGGCAAGCTGGCCTGGTTCAACGACTACGCCGCCCAGGCCGTTTCCGCCGTGCCGCTGGCCCCGGGCGACCCGCCCTACACCCTGCTCGACTGGCACGTCTCGCGCGAGGTCGACAACCTGTCGCGGCAGAACGCCGAGGCGTTCCAGGAGGCGGTCGGCGAAGGCAAGCCGACCGGCGAGATCTTCGACAAGGCGGTGGAAAGCGCCCCGGATGCGAAGCTGCGCGAGCAGTACGAACTGTCGATCCGGGCCGTGGCCGCGTTCGAGCGCTTCAAGGCCGTGTGCGACGCCAGGCTCGGCGTGGCCGGGCCCAGCCTGAACACCCTGCAGGAGGCGCTCAAGCGGATCGTGCAGATCCTCGGCAAGGCCGCGCGCGCGAAGGGATTGATCGGCGCCGAGGAGGCCGCCGAGGCGCTGGGCGAAGGCGGTGAAGGCGGCGACGGGGCGTCGGCGGGCGCATTCAACCTCGGCGGCGGCGACGCCGCCAACAAGGCCGCCGCGATCCGCGCCCTGGGCGAGATCGCGGCCTGGTTCAAGCGGGTCGAACCGCACAGCCCGGTCTCGTTCCTGCTCGAACGCGCGGTGCTGTGGTCCGACACCCCGCTCGACCAGTGGCTGGCCGAGGTGGTGCCCGACGAAAGCACCCTGGCCGGCATCCGCAGCAGGATCGGGCTGCCCAACAACTAGCCCGGGATGGGCCGCGGCCCGCGGGGCAAGGCCAAACGGCATAGGCCGCCGACTGGCCGTCCGTCGGATTTCCGGCGCCCGGCGCCCTGCCTAGACTCGAAACGCAATGGGATCGGTGATCCCGCCTGGCAACGGAGAACGATCATGGCGAAGAGGGAAAGCACCCAGCACAAACTCGATCGCGTGCGCGCGCCGCGCGTGCAGCTGACCTACGACGTGGAGATCGGCGATGCGATCGAGAAGAAGGAGCTTCCGTTCGTCGCCGGCGTGCTCGGCGATTTCACCGGCCAGCCGGAGGAGCCGCTGGCCAAGCTCAAGGAACGCAAGTTCGTCAATGTCGACAAGGACAACTTCGACGACGTGCTCAAGGGCATGAAGCCGCGCCTGCAGATGCAGGCCGACAACCGCCTCAAGGACGACGGCTCGAAGATCGGCGTGGAGCTGAAATTCAAGAGCCTCGACGACTTCAGCCCCGAGCGCGTGGTCAACCAGATCGAACCGCTGCGCAAGCTGCTCGAGGCGCGCCAGCGCCTGGCCGACCTGCGCAACAAGATGGCGGGCAACGACAAGTTCGAGGAACTGCTCAGCGACGTGCTGCACAACACCGACCAGATCACCAAGTTGAGCCAGGAGTTGCCGGCACCCGACAAGGAAGAGTGAACGCGCGTCGCAGGCGCGACGCTTCGATCCATCTGCCGATCCCGATCGGCACCCATCATCGACTAGGGGCATGCAGGCATGGCCGAGAGCAAAACCAAATCCGCACCGCAGGCTGAAGCTGCTGCCGCCGAAGGCGGCCTGCTCGACCAGATCATCTCCAAGAGCCGCATCGCAAGGACCGACAGCGAGCGCGACCGCACCCGCGACCTGATCGGCGAGCTGGTCGGACAGGTGATGGACGGCCAGCTGGTCGTCTCGCGCGACGCCATCGCCTCGCTCGACGCGCGCGTGGCCGATATCGACAAGCTGATCTCCGACCAGCTTTCGGCGGTGATGCATACGCCGGAGTTCCAGAAGCTGGAAGGCTCCTGGCGCGGCCTCAAGTACCTGGTCGAAAACAGCGAGACCAGCACCAACCTCAAGATCAAGGTCTTCAACTGCAGCAAGAAGGAGCTGGTCAAGGACTTCAAGAACGCTTCCGACTTCGACCAGTCGCAGCTGTTCAAGAAGATCTACGAGGAGGAGTACGGCACCTTTGGCGGCGCGCCATTCGCGACCATGATCGGCGACTTCGAGTTCACCCGGAACCCCGAGGACATGTACCTGCTGGAGGAGATCTCGCACGTGGCCTCGTCGGCGCACGCGCCGTTCCTGTCGGCGGCCTCGCCGGAGCTGATGGGCTTCGACGACTTCACCGAACTGTCCGGTCCGCGCGACCTGGCCAAGATCTTCGACACC
This sequence comes from Luteimonas sp., assembly GCA_036570525.1. GTDB lineage: Bacteria > Pseudomonadota > Gammaproteobacteria > Xanthomonadales > Xanthomonadaceae > Luteimonas. The sequence continues at coordinate 1,819 of DATCYC010000309.1, read as the reverse complement.
GTCGAATACGCCAAGTGGAAGTCGTTCCGCGCATCGGAGGATTCGCGCTACGTCGGCCTGGCCATGCCGCGCGTGCTCGGCCGCCTGCCCTACGGGCCCGACACCGATCCGGTGGAGGCGTTCAACTACACCGAGGACGTCAGCGGCAAGGAGCACAACCGCTACCTGTGGATGAACGCAGCCTACGCGCTGGGCACCAAGGTCACCGACGCCTTCGCCAAGTTCGGCTGGTGCGCGGCGATCCGCGGCGTCGAGGGCGGCGGGCTGGTCGAGGGCCTGCCCACCCACACCTTCAGCACCGACGACGGCGAGGTGGCGCTCAAGTGCCCGACCGAGATCGCGATCACCGATCGCCGCGAAAAGGAACTCGCCGACGCCGGCCTGGTGCCGCTGGTGCACTGCAAGGGCACCGACTACGCCGCGTTCTTCTCCACCCAGTCGACCCAGAAACAGAAGGAGTTCAACACCGACGCGGCCAACGCCAACGCGCGCCTGTCGGCGCAGCTGCAGTACATCTTCGCGGTGTCGCGGGTGGCGCACTACCTGAAGTCGATGATGCGCGACAAGATCGGCAGCTTCGCCTCCAAGTCCAGCGTCGAACTGTTCCTCAACAACTGGATCGCGCAGTACGTGCTCCTGGACGACAACGCATCGCAGGAAGCCAAGGCACAGCGGCCGTTGCGCGAGGCACGCATCGAAGTCGCGGAGATCCCGGGCAAGCCCGGCGCCTACAAGTCGGTCGCATTCCTGCGCCCGCATTACCAGCTCGACGAGTTGAGCGTTTCGTTGAGACTCGTTGCCGAACTGCCGAAATCGGCACGCTGACCCTGACCTGAGGAGAAACCATCGTGGCAACCGACTACCACCTGAAGATCGACGGCATCGAGGGCGAGTCCCTTGATGAGAAGCACAAGGGCGAAATCGAGATCGACAGCTTTTCATGGGGCGTCACCAACATGGGCGGCGGCGGTCGCGGCGGCGGCGGCGGCACCGGCAAGGCCGAGTTCAGCGACATCAACTTCTCCAAGCAGGCCGACAAGTCCAGCCCGAAGCTGGTCAAGGCGGCCGCCGAAGGCGAGCACATCAAGGAAGTGGTGCTGACCTGCCGCAAGGCCAGCGGCAAGGGCGGCCAGGTCGAATACCTGAAGGTCACCATGAACGACGTGATGGTAAGCAGCTACCAGACCGGAGGCTCGTCCGGCGCCAGCTCGATCCCGATGGACCAGTTCTCGCTGAACTTCGTCAAGATCAAGTACGAATACATGCCGCAGAAGCCCGACGGCACCTTGGAAGGCGCGGTGTCGGCCGGGTACAACCGCGACACCAACAAGGCGTCGTAGCGCCAGCGGCGGCATTGCGGCACGACGTGCCGGCACGCCGTGCCCCTTCGGGGGCGCGGCGGCCGTCGACAAATGGCTGTCCGCAGCGCGCGCCTGGAGTATCCCGATGTTCCGCAGCCTGACCGAACGCCTCAGCGCCGAGCGCGACGACGACCCGCGCTCCGCGGAAAGCTACGGATCGATCAACGACCTGCGCGCCGCGGTGTCCGCGGACCTGGAGCAGCTGCTCAACACCCGTTCGGAAGGCGCACGCCTGATCCCGGGCGTGTTCGAGGAATGTCGCAGCTCGTTGCTGACCTATGGCATTTCCGACTATTCGTCGCTCAGCCTGCTCAGCCCGCACGACCGCGACGGCATCCGGCGCTCGCTGGAGCGCGCGATCGCGCTGCACGAGAAGCGATTGACGCGAGTGCGCGTGGCCCTGCAACAGCAGCGACCCTACGAACGCGCGCTGCGCTTCCACGTCGACGGCCTGCTCG
>DATCYC010000308.1:0-5862 GCA_036570525.1 Luteimonas sp. | reverse complement strand
GGCGGTCTTCGCCACTTCCGCGTCGGCGACGGCCAGGAAGTCCGGCAACGCTTCGAGCACGGTCACTTCCGCGCCCAGGCGCTTCCAAACGCTGCCCAGCTCCAGCCCGATCACGCCGGCGCCGATCACGCCCAGGCGCTTCGGCACGTCGGCGAAGTCGAGCGCGCCGACGTTGTCGACGATGTACTCGCCGTCGAACTTCGCAAACGGCAGCTCGATCGAATCCGAACCCGCGGCCAGCACCACGTTGGCGGCCTTGAGCTCGACTTCGGAGCCGTCGTGCTGCTTGACCTTGACCACGTTGCCGGGCTGCAGCTGGCCGAAGCCGTAGTACGGCGTGACCTTGTTGGCCTTGAACAGCATCGCGATGCCGCCGGTGAACTGCTTCACGATCTTGTCCTTGCGCCCGACCATCGCGCCGACGTCGATCTTCGCGTCCTTGAAGCTGATGCCGTGCTCGCCGAACAGGTGGCCCATGTTCCAGTACTGGCGCGAGGAATCGAGCAGTGCCTTGGAGGGGATGCAGCCCACGCGCAGGCAGGTGCCGCCAAGGGCGGGCTTGCCGTCCTTGCCCAGCGCGGCGTCGATGCAGGCGACCTTCATGCCCAGCTGCGCGGCGCGGATGGCGGCGTGGTAGCCGGCGGGGCCGGCGCCGATGACGATGACGTCGAAGTTCTGTTGTTCGCTCATTTCAATCGCTCACAGGGAATGAGGGGAATAGGGAATGAAGGGAATGGGAATGCGCGGGATGGGGAACATTCCCCTCATTCCCTTCATTCCCTTTATTCCCGCTACATCCCAAGCAGCATCCGGTGCGGATTCTCGAGCTGGTTCTTGATGTCGACCAGGAACAGCACCGCGTCCTTGCCGTCGATGATGCGGTGGTCGTAGCTCAGCGCGATGTACATCATCGGCGCGGCGATGACCTGGCCGTTCTCGACGATGGCGCGCTCCTTGATCGTGTGCATCCCGAGGATCGCCGACTGCGGCGGGTTGACGATCGGGGTCGACATCAGCGAACCGAAGGTGCCGCCGTTGGTGATGGTGAAGGTGCCGCCCTGCAGGTCCTCGAGCTTGAGGCCACCCTCGCGCGCGGCCTTGGCATAGCCGTCGATGCCCCTCTCGACGTCGGCGAAGCTCATACGCTCGACGTTGCGCAGCACCGGCGTGACCAGGCCGCGGTCGGTGGACACCGCGATCGAGATGTCTGCGTAGCCGTGGTAGATGATGTCGTCGCCGTCGACCGAGGCGTTGACCGCCGGGTACTTGGCCAGCGCATTGGCGGCTGCCTTGGCGAAGAAGCTCATGAAGCCGAGCTTGATGCCGTTGGCCTTGATGAAGTCGTCCTGCAGCGCCTTGCGCATCGCCATCACCTTGCCCAGGTTGACCTCGTTGAACGAGGTGAGCATGGCGGTCGAGTTCTTCGACAGCATCAGGCGCTCGGCGATGCGCTTGCGGATGCGGGTCATCGGCACGCGCTCTTCCGGGCGGGCGCCGCCCGAGACGCCGGCGGTCTTGCCGCTGGCGTAATTGACCAGGTCTTCCTTGGTCACCGCGCCGCGGCGGCCGGTGCCTTCGACCTGGGACGGGTCGATGCCTTCCTTCGCAGCGGTGAAGCGCGCGCCCGGGGGCAGGTCTTCGGTCTTCGAAGGCGTACCGGACTTGCCGGCCGCGGTCTTGGGCTGGACTTCCTCGGCACCGGCCGCCGGCTTCTGCGGAGTGGTCGCCGGCACGTCGGTCTTCTTGTCGTTGGCGGGCTTGTCGGCCTTGGCCTCTTCCTTCGGCGCCTCGGCGGCCGCGCCTTCCTCGATCACCGCGATCACCTGCTGGCTGGTGACGGTGGCGCCTTCCTCGAACTTGAGCTCCTTGATCACGCCATCGACGGTCGAGGGGACTTCGAGCACGACCTTGTCGGTCTCGAGGTCGACCAGATTCTCGTCGCGCTTGACGGCGTCGCCGACCTTCTTGTGCCACGACGCGATGGTGGCGTCGGATACGGATTCGGGAAGGACCGGAACTTTGATTTCGGTGGCCATGGTGTGCGGCGTCCTGATGAAAACGTGGAAGGGGTTGTCGATTACTCGGCGACGACTTCGCCGTCGAGCGGATTGACCAGCGCGTCGGCGACCAGCTGCTTCTGCTCGATGACGTGGTCGTTGAAGTGACCCACCGCGGGTGACGGCGAGCGCGCGCGGCCGGCGTAGTGCAGCGCCTGCTTCGGCGAAAGGCACGCGACCAGGTGGTGGCGGATCTGGTACCACGCGCCCTGGTTGTGCGGCTCTTCCTGGCACCAGACCACGTCGGTGGCCTTGTAGCGCTTGAGTTCGGCGGCCAGCAGCTCGCGCGGGAACGGGTACAGCTGCTCGATGCGGATCAGCGCCACGTCGTCGGCCTCGCGCTTGTGCATGTCTTCGAGCAGGTCGTAGTAGACCTTGCCCGAGCACAGCACGACGCGCTTTGCCTTCTTCGGGTCGCTGGTGGTGTCGGCGATCAGGTGCTGGAAACTGCCCTTGGCAAGCTCGTCCAGCGACGACACGGCCAGCTTGTGGCGCAGCAGCGACTTGGGCGTCATCACCACCAGCGGCTTGCGCGTATCCATGCGCATCTGCCGGCGGATCATGTGGAAGGCCTGCGCCGGCGTGGTCGGCACGCAGACGAGCATGTTGTCGAGCGCGCACAGCTGCAGGAAGCGCTCAAGGCGCGCCGAGCTGTGCTCGGGGCCCTGGCCCTCGTAGCCGTGCGGCAGGAACAGCGCCATGCCGCACAGGCGATTCCACTTGGCCTCGCCCGAGCTGATGAACTGGTCGATCACCACCTGCGCGCCGTTGGCGAAGTCGCCGAACTGGCCTTCCCAGATGTCGAGCGTGTCCGGGTCGGCGGTGGCGTAGCCGTATTCGAACGCCATCACCGCTTCCTCGCTGAGCAGCGAGTCGATGATCGTGGCGTCGCCCGGCTTCTCGACCAACTGCTGCAGCGGCAGGTAGTCGGCGCCGCCCTTCTGGTCGTGCAGCACCGCGTGGCGGTGGAAGAAGGTGCCGCGGCCGCTGTCCTGGCCGACCAGGCGCAGCTTGCAGCCCTCGTCGAGCAGGGTGGCGTAGGCCAGGTTCTCGGCGAAGCCCCAGTCGCCGGGCTGTTCGCCGGCGACCATCTTGCGCCGGTCCTCGTAGATCTTGGCCACGCGCGGATGCAGCTCGACCCCGTCGGGGATGGTGTTGATCGCCTTGGCGAGCTTGTCGAGCGTGGCCCGCTTGACCGTGGTATCGACCGGGTCGGACAGCTTGCCCGCAAGGTACTTCGACCAGTCGATGGTGAATTCGTCCGGCTGCACCTCGGCCAGCTCGGTGGTGACTTCGCCGGCGTCGAGCTTGTCGCGATGGTCGTCGGCCATCTTCTTCGCGTCGCCGTCGGCGATCACGCCTTCGGCGGCCAGCTGGTTCGCGTACAGCTCGCGGGTGGTCTTGTGCGCGCGGATGGTCTTGTACATCAGCGGCTGGGTCGCGGCCGGCTCGTCGGCCTCGTTGTGGCCGTGGCGGCGGTAGCAGACCAGGTCGATGACCACGTCCTTGCCGAAGCGCTGGCGGAAGTCGAACGCGAGTTCGGCGCAGAACACCACCGCTTCCGGATCGTCGCCGTTCACGTGCAGCACCGGCGCGCCGACCATCTTGGCCACGTCCGTGCAGTACAGCGTGGAACGCGCGTCCTCGGCGGCGCTGGTGGTGAAGCCGACCTGGTTGTTGACGACGATGTGCACCGTGCCGCCGACGCGGAAACCACGCGCCTGCGACATCTGGAACAGCTCCATCACCACGCCCTGGCCCGCGAACGCGGCATCGCCGTGCAGCAGGATCGGCAGCACCTGCTTGCGCTCGGCGTCGCCGCGCCGGTGCTGGCGCGAACGCACGGAGCCCACGACCACCGGGTCGACGATCTCCAGGTGCGAGGGGTTGAAGGCGAGCGCGAGGTGGACCGGGCCGCCTGGCGTGGCGATGTCGGCCGAGAAGCCCATGTGGTACTTCACGTCGCCGGTATGGGCGCGGTCGGTTTCGGTGTGTTCGAACTTGCCCTCGAACTCATCGAACAGCTTGCGCGGCGACTTGCCGAGCGTGTTGACCAGCACGTTGAGGCGGCCGCGGTGGGCCATGCCGATGACGATGTCCTTGACCCCGTCGTTGCCGGCGCGGCGGACCATGTTGTCCAGCAGCGGGATCATCGAATCGCCGCCCTCGAGCGAGAATCGCTTCTGGCCGACATACTTGGTATGCAGGTAGCGCTCCAGGCCCTCGGCCGCGGTCAGGCGCTCGAGGATGCGGCGCTTCCCGTCGCCGGTCTGTCCGAAGTCGCCGCCGGCAGCTTCCATGCGTTCGTAGAGCCAGCGACGCTGCTCCGAGTCCGTGATGTGCATGAACTCGGCGCCGATCGGGCCGGTATAGGTGGCCTTGAGCAGCGCGAGCAGGTCACCCAGCTTCATCCGCGGGTTGCCACCGACGCCGCCGGTGCTGAATTCCGAGGACAGGTCGTTCTCGGACAGGCGGTGGAAGGCCAGGCCCAGGTCCGGCGCCTCCGGCTTGTCCTGCATCGCCAGCGGGTCGAGGTTCGCGCCCAGGTGGCCGCGCGAGCGGTAGGCGGTGATCAGGCGGCCGACGTGGCGTTCACGCTCGTCGCCGGCACCATGCGCGACCACGCCGCGCGTGGCCTGGCGGCCGGCCGCGGCGACGTTTTCCATGATCGCCGAATGGGGGATGTCGCCGGCCTCGCGGCCCTTGAACCCGTCGAACCAGGCCTTCCATTGCGGCCCCACGCTGTCCGGGGCGACCAGGTACTGCTCGTACAGGTCCTCGATGTAGGCGGCGTTGGAGCCGAGCTGGGAGGACTGCGCAAACTGCTTCAGGAGACTGTCCACGTCTGGCGTAATGGGCTCGAAGAGGGGAGGGTAAACGCCTGATTCAACGGGAAAACCACCGGCCCGTGGAATGGCGTGCGAAAGAACGTCAATTATAGCCCGCCGCCTTGTCGCGGCGCATCATCAGGGGCTTCACGCGATGGGGACGCACCATTCCGGTCGCGTCCCCGGGCATGAGTGCCCGATCGATGAGATGCCGCCGGATTTCTGGAAAGCAAGGCGCGCCCATGAGGCGCTCCTAAAGGCCCAGTGCGCGGTACTCGGTGCAGGGGCGGGCGCGTTCCCAGACCGGGCGGAAATGCTCGGCCAGCTGGCGCGCGCGGCCAGGCGCGCCGGTTTCGGCTTCGCCGTCGAGCCGGTGGCCGAGGGCGCGGAAGTAGTAGCCGCCGTCGTCGTTGGCCAGGTAGGCGGACGGGTAGGTGCGGTCGACCGGGTCGGCGACTTCCCGGAACGCGATCGCGCTCGGCAGCCGCTGCGCCAGCGCCAGCAGCGGCGCCAGCGCGCGCTGCGGCGCCGCGGTGTCCTGCAGCAGCACCTGGACCTGGATACCGTCGCCGCGGGTGCACAGTTCGCGCATCGCCTCGAGTACGCGCGGCGCGTCGAGCAGGCCCGGGTCGAGTTCGCGACTGTAGACATGCAGGCTGCGCCGCGCCTGGCGGATGATGGCGGCCGTCGCGGCCACCGCGGCGTCGCTGCTTTCGATCGCCTGCGGGCGGTCGATCCGGCGCCGCATCGCCTGGTGCTCGATCCCGGCTTCGATGAAGCGTTCGCCGACCGGAACGAAGCCGTGGCGCGCATAGAACGACTGCGCGGACACCTGGGCGTTGAGGATGATGTCGTTCCAGCCCAGCTCGCGCGCCTGCCGCAGCAGCGCGTGCAGCAGTGCATCGCCGACACCGCCGCCGCGCCAGTCGCGCAGCACCGCCATGCGGCCGACGTGCGCCGGCTCGCCGTCGCCGGCT